>CAYGWL010000173.1:0-12750 GCA_964353575.1 uncultured Methanosarcinales archaeon
ATACACAAACTCAGACAACAAAGAGGCAGTGCTTGCGCTGGACATAAGAGGCAACCTGGAGAATGCAAAGTTAAACCTGAGAAGGGCGGAAAGAGACAGATATAATCTTGAGGAAAACAGGAGAGGCCTTAGTGCACAGGAAATCAGCAAAACACTCAGCGAAATTAACAACGATATAAACAGGATAAGGACATCAACAATAAAAACGCTTGATGTCATGGAAAGGGATGAGTTTGTAAAATACCCAACCAATGATGAGGTAAAGGACGTATCGCTTGAATTCCTGAAATCCAGCAACACCACGCTTGACAGCAAGAAAACAGAGTATTTCATAAAGAGCAACCAGGAGATGCAGTCGCTCATAACAGTGTCAACAAAGATAAAAAAGGCAACCATACAATACCTCTCAGGAAACAAGCAGGAAATACTCCTGATTATAAACAGCATAAATTCAGACAGCAACCTAACGGATGAATCATTTGTGGTGGTAATACCAAAGGAAATCGCAAAGAGCACTGACGAGATTGAAATTGTGACACCGCACACAGTAATAAACCCTGACCCTGTCATCAAATTTGACCTGGAAAAAACAAAGCAGGTTGTATATTACCTGAAAGGAGATATTGACCTGGAGAAAGCAAAGAGCATAAAAACCGTTCTCGTATACTCCCCTGAAAAGATTGAATACATAAAAAGCAGCCTGGGCATAGTTGGGCTTGCCATATTTTCAAAGATAAGGGATATTGTTGAGGTGGACAACCCAATAGTCATACTGGAAGTGGTTTTAATTGTTGTGCTGCTTACAGCTTATCTGGCATACCAGTTTGATTTCACTGACAGAATAAAAAAAGGAATGGTATTGGGAGATAATGAGCTAAAGGACATAAACGGGATGATTGAAGATGCAAACACCTGCCTTAAAAACAAAGAAACTGAAAATGCCTCTGTGGTTTACTCGGACATGATGAAGGCATACAAAAACCTTTCAGCAAAGAGCAGGTCAAAGATATACAACAGGATAATCAATCTCTACAATGACATCATGGTTTCGCAGATAAACAACTCAGTGAATATGACATTTGCGCATGTGAAGGAAAACAACATCCAGCAGGCAAAGTCAAACTACGAAGTCATAAAGAAGCTCTACCAGCAGCTTCCAAAAGAACAAAAGGCAAAGGTTGCTGGAAAATGCAGCCAGGTATTTGAGATGCTGAGTAATGTGAAGTAAAAAAAAGAATTAATTAATATTCCTCCTCATCTTTCTTCTTGCGGCTAGGGATGTGCGGCTTTATGTATTTCGCAAATAATTCAGACAGCTTCTTTAAAACCTTCATGAGAATCCCGAGAAGCTTCTTAAGATAGTTCTTGAAAATATCCATAAGCCTCTTAAAGTGGCCCATTGCAAAACCAAAAATCTTTTTAAAGTAATCAATGAGAACATCGAGAGCCATTTTTATGCGCTCAAAAATATAAGCGCAAGCCCTTTTAATAGGCCTGAAGAAAAAATTAAAGATACCCCTGAAGAAATGGAAAAAAGGCAGCATGCTTGACCTAAGGTGAAAGGTATAGTAGCTGCCAAGTCCTGAAGCAGCCCTGCTGAGGCATGACTTAATGCCCTCTTTTACACAATGAATTGCAAGCTTGATGTGCTTCTTAAAAGCGCCTGACAATAATTTCAGCAGGCTGATTAAAGGCATTAAAAAGAACCTGAAAGGAGCACGCACAAGATTTTTTATCCTGCTAACTTTCTCTGACTTCTCCTTTTTCTTTATCCCTTTCTCATATCTTTTCTGATAATCCTGCCTGAGCTTTTTCATAGCCAGAAGGAACTCATCTTCCATCTCCTTGTCATTCTTGCTTTTCTGCTTTTTCCCCTTGGCTTTCTTCTTCTTTTTGTCCTTGTCTTCCTTCTCCTCTTTTTTATCCCTTCCAAGCTTCTTATAATATTCCTCGGTCAGCCTCTCTTTCTCCTTCTCATACCAATCCTCAAGCTCATCTTCTCCCATGTTATTATTCTTCCCTGCCCTTTCTGCAAAGAATGAAATTCTTTAATTCTCTTGCTCAGCCTTTCTCAGCCTTTTCCAGTTTTGCCTTTATATCAAGACCTGCCAGGTAGAGCGTTCTCTTTAGGTCTCCGGGCATTTTTTTGTAAAGCCGCACGATTGCGGAATAAGCCACTGACGCCTCCATTAATTTGCCCTCTCTTATATATTCATAAGCCTCTCTTATCAGCTCCATTGCATGGTCAAACTCAGAACCTTCCTCTGCTTCTTTCAGCTCAGTGGTGATATCCTGAAGCAGTTGCTTGATCTTATTTATGTCTTTGGACTCATAAGTTACTTTAGCCATCCTCAATCTCGGGGTAAAATCCAGGGCCATAAGCTCTGCAATCCTTGTGTCCTTGCCATTCTTCCTCAAATCACTCATCCTTGCCTTAAGCTCCTGGAACTCATCAGCCAAGGACTGGAGCTCGGCTTCTACCTTTTCATCATCCGGTCTATTAACAACTACCATTTTTGCTCTGCCTAACCATCACATTAAACTTACTCCTTTATAAATTTTGGGGAAGAAGGGTTAAGTAAAGTTTATTGCGGTGAAGCTGACCGTGGTCCTTCGGACTTCTTTTCTCTCCCCCATATCTGTTAAGGGGGAGAGAAAAGAACCTTGACGTAAGTCAAGGCACGGTCAGCTTTCACACTTAATTTTATTTTACCGGGAAGAACGGGCTTTGATAAAAAAATTTAAATAGTATATGCCTTATGCACAATTGCATGACGGGTATTAAAGGAATCAATTGCCTATTATCACTCTTATTGCTCCTGCTCTTATTATTCTCAGCAGGATGCAGCATAGGGAATTATAACAGCCAAGGCAACAACAAGGACAATGCAAACAGCATGAGTAGCCAAACCGGAATAAAAGTTAGCGAGTGGTACCTTAACAAAAGATACGGCGGGGATGTCATTGACATCATAAACTTTGACGACAGGAACAGGACAGTGAGGGTAACAACCTTTTGCTTTGACGAGAATAACAACACCATGCCCTCAAATGATTCAGAGATTATAAAGCTGCCAGCCAAAAGCCAGTGGACATGGATACCCCTGTGCCCTAAGAACGTTGATTCTTACACCATTGATGTGGAAGAACTGGATTAAGTCAAGTGCTTGAACTTGCATTGCTTGCTTATACACCCTTCTGCTACACCAAGCTCTTTCCTGTCTCTGCCATCCGCACAATCTTGTTCCTTCCGTTCTTCCTGACTGTCACAAGCTGCCTTGCCTCAAGATTGTTAATCCTTTTCCTTGTGGTTGTTTTTGTGATTGAAAATTTCCTGCTCACATCCTTGAACGATACCTTTTCACTGTTGCTGACAAAGGCAAGTATCTCATACAAATCCTCAGGAAGCTCTGAGCCTGCCTCTGGCTTTGGCTTTGGAAGCTCCTGAAGCTCCTGCTGCAGAAGACTTAATTCCTGAGGACTCAGAGTATTGGGGTTGATGTTAAGCACAAGTATGGACCTGTTTGCCGCAACCTCATCGTTTATTGCATATATGAACTTCATAAAACTTGTAAAATCATAGAGGTTAATTAGGTAGTCAAACCTGTCCAGCAGAACAACAGATTTCTTGTTGGTTTTTATAAACTTTCTTATCATGCTCCTCAATTCATCCATGTCAGAACTTGTTGCGAATTTCTTATTGCTCTGGCTTGTCAACCATACAACAGGCGTGCTCAGATTATACTTTTTTTTGATGTCAGCAGGATTTGTCCTTGTCACGCACAAGCCCTTATAGCCATCAGCCATCCTGTCAGAAAGCAGGCCATACGCCCTGTCAGGATTCAGCTCTTTCACAAGATAGAAGTTCTTTTCGTTTAAAGCGCACTCTTTTGGATTATTAGCCGATTCCTTCTGCTCCATATTACCACCTCTTCTTTGCAACCAAACCGCAAATTTGAACTAAATGCAATTATTGTTCATACTAATATATAAATTTAACGAAAAAGTGTCAAACAAGACAAAATAGTATAAATCTGTGCCAGAAATAGTGTTAAGTATAATTAAAAATTCATAAGCTGCTATAATGCAAGAAATAAAAAGAATTAAATAGTCCATTGCTGACAATTTCAATATTCATAAATCAAATCATGATAAAAAGGTGATAGCATGATAAGGAACGGTAAAGCCGCAATCATAAGAGGCAGATTAATAGGGAAGAAGATTACAACTCATTCAAAGAAGATTAAAAAAGGAGAAAAAAGGTTCAGAAAAAACGTATTACAAACAAGATTCACTCTGAAAAGTGGTGGTAAAATTATAAAGGACGGGAAAAGAATAATAAAGAGAGGTAGGAAGATAGGAAAACATGTTATTGAGCACACAAGAGAGCTTGAAGAGGAGGCAAGGCGCTTCAGGAAGGAAATCCAGAAAAATGTTGCAACAGCCATACTGGCTGCTTTTGGATTTATCATTGCCCTTGTGTGGAGGGATGCAATACAGGAGAGCATAGACAATCTGCTCAAAATCCTCAATCTGACTGGAACAGGATATTTTTACAGGATACTCACAGCAGTAATCGTAACACTTGTGTGCGTATTCGGAATAATGAGAGTTTCAGTATGGGCAGAGACTGAAAAAAAATAGGGATAGAAAGCAGCCTGCAAAAGAATTCAATAGCTATCAGTCAGGGTTATTTCTTTCAAGCTCTGCAATCTTTCTTTTCAGGGAATTTATTGTTTCTGTGTTGTCATGGTGCTCCAGAACCTTTCCGCACTCAGGGCACAGAAAATTAAGATTGGTTGCTGTGTCAAAGTCAGCTCTCATGCATAGGTTCTTGCACAAATAGAACAATCCCCTATAAGCCTGCTCATTATCAAGACGCTCCTTAAGCTGCTCCAATTTTCTCCTTTCAAGATTAACAGCAGCATCCTTCAAGCCAAGTGGATTAAAGCTCCAGTAACTCATATACCAGCCCTTCACCCGGTCCTTTTTCTTGTAGTATGTCACCAGGTTCTGGGATTGCAGCCTGTAAAGCATATTCCTTACACGATTAACAGCTATCTTTGTATTCTCAGATATCCTGAACTCAGAAACATTTGCCTTGTCCTTTAGAAATTTGATTACTGGAATTGTATCTTCGCCAGCTGCCTCTGACACAGTTTCATACATGTCATATTTCTTCTTGTTGTTTGCCATATTATGTTTTTTTATATTTCTTCTTCTCACACGCTTGATTAATGCTAAACCCCAGAAATCACCTTCTTTTGCTTATGCTTATCACAGAAGGAACTAGTATTTAAACCTTTCGGTTTTACACCTACTTAAGAGTAGTTAAAATTATGGGGACTGCTCCTTAGCTTGGTTTTCCATTGCGTATCTAAGCACAGAAATAAGTTTTGATATCTGTTCATGCTTTCCGCGAAGCTCATCTTGAATCCTTTTGTATTCGGCAGCATTAAGATAATCGCCGGTAACCGCACATGCATACTCCTTCAGATAAAGCATTACTAGATCATTCCCTAAAGAAGGAAGAAATTGTGAGTAATCAAAGAGAACAGAAATCTCCATACGTTTTGTGCCTATTTCATATAACCCCAAGACTAGTACCTCGTTGGACAAAGAATCAAACAAGACCCGGTCTCCGTTGTTATCAACGAGGTCGCAAAGCCTGCCAACCAAGCTTACAAACCTTCTTTGGTTATCTGACAAAATTCCATTTTTCTCAAGATCTTTGTTTGTTGGCATGGGAAAAGGTAATTTAGATGATTATAAAAAGCTTACTCAAAAGTGGAAGCTTTGGTTCATTTTCATAAACCATCTTTTCTAAAAAATTCATCTAAATGGGAATCATAAAGAATGCCGTCCAGCCCCCTCACTATTTCTTTAGATAATCTCACTGCTTCGAGTGTTGCATTAATATCATCTGGAGGAAAAGTTATATCTAGTTCAGACACTACCTTGTATCCGGATTTTCCCCAATCCAGGCAACCATTTTCTTTATCTGCATCACTTAGTTCTACAATAGGAGAATAATAAAATACCGAAGGACATCCTAATGTTGCATGTTCATAAATTAGAATGTCATCATCCTCATCGGACACGACAGAATATCCTTGTTTTTCTAGAAAACCTTCCAAATCTGCTGGCTCTTTCTCAAATCCAACATAAATATCCTCTTCTGTCATTTTCTTTTAACCTCCTTAAAGGATCTATGAATAACAAGTATTTAAATCTTTTGGTTTTGTAACCACTGGTAAAGAACGAACAAGCCCTCAAAGGGATTTGCACCCTTGACCTGCAGCTTTCACGATTTGCTTGTTCCACAGCTACTTACGAGGCTGCCGCTCTTCTGACTGAGCTATGAGGGCATAATCAATGATATTATTATGATATTTAAAAAGATTATTATTAATGGCATGCTGAAAGAAAAGAAAACTACAGCTTCTCCAGGATTTCTTCCTTACCCAATTTTTGGCACTCATTGCAGATTATGTGCTTTTTCCCTTTTTTATCCTTAACATAAGTGCCTACTGGCTTCCTGAGGAATGTCTCCTGTATGTTCTTCCTGCACAGCTCGCACTTCATAAAAACATGTAGGAAGCTGCTTTTTATAAATCTTTTTAGTGCTATCACTATTTTTTTAGAAAGTTTTATAAAAACAGGCTAAATCAGAATAATCAATGAAAGAGGTAATAGTATACGGCAGAGGAGGACAGGGTGCTGTAACTGCTTCTCAGCTTCTGGCAATAGCTGCCTTTATTGACGGAAAGCACAGCCAGGGCTTCCCAAGCTTCGGTGTTGAAAGGAGAGGGGCTCCTGTAACAGCATTCGCAAGAATCGACGAAAAGCCAATCAATATAAGAAGCCACATCTATAAAGCAGACTATGCCATTATTCTAGACCCTACGTTAATAAAGGATTTAAACATAGCCAATGACATGAAAAAGGAGGCGGTTGTTGTAATAAACACCAGCAACAAGGACATAAAAATAAACAAATTCAAGGTTTTCACATTTGACGCAAGCTCCCTTGCTAATGAAATCTTCAAGAATGACATTGTTAACACCATAATGGTGGCGGTATTCTCTAAGTTCACAAATGAGATAAGCAAGCAATCTCTTGAAAAGGGCTTGGAAGAGATATTTGAAGCAAAGCTACTGGAAATGAACAAAAGGGCTGTTGGAGAAGTATTCAAATGAGCTTTATACACGAAAAGGCGCTGGTTGAAGGAAAGGTCAGGATTGGAAAAAATTCAAGCATACTGGCATTTGCTGTTGTAAGGGGAGATGAAAATGAGATTGTTATTGGTAATAACACAAACATCCAGGAGCACTGCATGATTCATGGCAGCAACACCAAGATTGGAAATAATGTAACCATAGGGCACAATGCTGTTGTGCACGGAGCCAGAATAGGCGACAATGTCCTGGTAGGCATGGGAAGCATAGTATTAGACGATGCAGAGATAAGCGACCTTACAATAATAGGAGCAGGAGCTCTTGTGCCTCCTGGAAAAAGGCTTGAGCCAGGAGTTTATGTTGGAAACCCTGCGAAAAGAACAAGGAGTTTAACGAAAAAGGACGAAGAGAGGATAATGAATTCATACAAGAATTACCTTAAAAAAATAAAGAATAAACAATAAAAATAAAAAAATAATAAAAACAACAACAAATAAAAAAACAGTAACAAAAATAAAAAAATAACAATAAAAAAAATAAAGAATTAAAAAAACAATAAAAATAAAAAAGATAATAACAATAAAAAAAAATAATAAAAATAACAAAACAAATAACAATCATGAAAAACAAAAAACTGAGCATAGGAGCGGTCATAGACAAGCCAGGCTCCAGCGAGAGGAACAAGACAGGAGCCTGGAGATCGGTAAAGCCAGTTATTGACAAAGGAAAATGCACAAAGTGCAGCATATGCTGGATGTACTGCCCTGACAATGCAATAGGAAAAGACCTGAGAATAAACTATGACTACTGCAAGGGATGCGGCATCTGCTCAAGTGTGTGCCCCCTGAAGTGCATAAAAATGGTCAAGGAAGAGAAATGATAAGTGTTTACATAACATTTGCCAATGAAGCAGAAGCAAGAAACATAGGAAACGCGCTGCTGAAGGATAGGCTGGTTGCGTGCATAAACATATTCCCTGTGAAGAGCAGCTACTGGTGGCATGACACAATAAAGGATTCACAAGAATTTGTGCTCATTGCAAAAACAAAGCAGGAAAAATTTGACAGGATAAAGGATGTTGTGAGGAGCATGCACAGTTATGAAACACCGGCAATACTTGCTTTTAGGGTGGCAGCAGGAGACAAGGACTATATTGAATGGGTAAACAAAGAGGTAGAATAAATGGATTGGAAAGAGTTTCTGGAACCTGAATGGAAAAAGCTGGCATTGTTCATAATAATAGTGCTTGCTGAGAGGATAATAAACACATTCATCCTGGGATACTACCTTGTTTACAGCGTGAAGCTTCCAAGCATGCTCATGGTGAGCCCTTTTGACATATTCAACAGCTTCATGATACCCATACTTGTCACAACAGACAAGACAGCAATAGTGCAGCTGGGCTTTGACACTCTTATTGGAGGGCTTACTCACTTGCTGAATCTCTTATGGCAGTATTTCCTGGCATGTTTATTGATTTTTGTATGCAGGAATTTCAGCAAAAAATCCAAGGCAATAAAAACAAAAGAGAAGGAAAAATGAAAAAGGTTGTTGAAGCAAGCATGGCAATTGCAATAGCTGTAAAGCTTTGCAAGCCAGCAGTAATACCTATGTATCCAATAACACCCCAGACCCATATAGTGGAGAGACTGGCTGACTTCATTGACAATGGAGAGCTTGACTCTGAGATGATTCATGTTGAGTCAGAGCACTCAGCAATGTCAGCCTGCATAGGCGCACAAGCAACCGGGGTAAGAACATTCACTGCAACATCATCCCAGGGATTGGCGCTAATGTTTGAGGTATTGTTCGCAGCATCAGGCCTTAGGCTGCCCATAGTAATGGTAAACGCTAACAGATCTTTATCAGCTCCAATAAACATCTGGAACGACCACCAGGACTCAATATCTGTAAGGGACAGCGGATGGATTCAGCTTTATGTTGAATCATCACAGGAAGCTCTTGACATGGTAATCCAGGCATACAAGATAGCTGAAAAAATGCTCTTACCGGTCATGGTGTGCATTGACGGCTTTTCCCTAAGCCATGTTCATGAAGCTGTTGACATTCCCAAGCAAGCAGATGCTGACAAGTTTCTGCCAAAATACAAGCCAAAATACCGACTTGATCCTAAAAAGCCCGTAATCATAGGACCAATATCCTATCCAGACACCTACATGGAATTCAAGAAGATGCAGCAGGACGCTTTCAATGACAGCGCTGATGCCATCAAAAGGGCTAATGACGACTTCAAAAAAATTTTCAGGAGGGGCTACGGCAACGGGCTCATAGAAAGCTACAGAATGGAAGATGCAGAGTATGCAGTAATGGCAATGGGAAGCGTTTGCGGAACAATAAGGACAGTTGTTGATGACTTCAGGGGAAAAGGCATAAAAGCCGGGCTCATAAAAGTAAAATCATTCAGGCCCTTTCCTGAAAAGGACATAAAGGATGCTGTGAAAAAACTCAAAGGGCTTGCGGTTATTGACAGGGACATATCCCTTGGAAACAATGGAGCACTTTTCACAGAAGTGAACTCAATCATCAAGAGCAAAGACCTGCTGATCAAGGGATTCATCGCAGGGCTTGGAGGCAGGGACATAACTCCTGAGCACATAGAGAAGGCAATAAACCATGCAATGAAGCCAGGAGAGCTCAATGAGGAGTGGCTGTTTTGATACACCATTTGATAAGCAATGGAGACATGGACAAAATATGCATATACTGCGGAGCAGAACTGGACGGAACAAAGGAAATGGAATCCAATTATGTAACAAAAGACTGCCCGGGATGCGGAAGGAGCATTACAATAAGGAATGGCTTCAATGAAACAGGTAATGGAACCGTGAAAGGGAGTAAAAACATAGACGAAAGGATAAAGGAAGAAACAAGAAAACTATTCTTAAATCCGAGGGTGCACTGAAATGATAAACCAGCTGCCAGAAGAGGAATATTTTGCCAGGGGGCACAGGGCATGCGCTGGATGCGGCTCTGCACTAGCCATAAGGCATGTCTTAAAAGCGGCTGGAAAGAACACAATAATAGCCCAGGCAACAGGATGCATGGAAGTTGTTTCAACACCCTATCCTGAGACTGCCTGGAAGCTTCCATGGATACACGTATTGTTTGAAAATGCAGCAGCAGCTGCATCAGGAATAGAGGTTGCACTTAAAAAGCTGAACAAAAAAGACATCAATGTCCTGGCAATAGGCGGTGATGGAGGAACATTTGACATTGGCTTACAGGCATTGAGCGGAGCAATTGAAAGAGGCCATAAGTTCTGCTATGTGTGCATAGACAACGAAGCTTACGCAAACACCGGAGTCCAGAGGAGCGGGGCAACGCCAATGTTTGCATCCACAACAACAACGCCTGCTGGAAAAGCAATCCCTGGAAAGCAACAGCCAAAAAAGCCATTGCCTTTTATAATAGCAGCTCATGGCATAAGATATGTTGCAACAAGCTCATCCGCAAACCCTGTGGACATCTACAACAAGGTCAAAAAGGCATTGAGCATAAATGGTCCCAGCTTTGTGCAGGTATTCACGCCATGCCCTACTGGATGGAAGTTCCCAAATGAGCAAACAATAGACATAGCAAAAATAGCAATAAAAACAGGAGCAACCCTAATCTATGAAATTGAAGACGGCATACTGAAACTAAACAAGGTAGAGGACAGGAAGCCTGTTGAGGAATACCTAAAGCTTCAGGGAAGATTTAAGCACCTGACAAATGAACACATAAAGCAAATCCAGAAATATGTTGATGAAAGATACAAGTTCCTGTCAGAGAATGACGGGAAGAAGCTATTTGATGTTCTATATTAGATATTATTTTAAATTTATTATTTTATTATTGAATTTTAATTATTAAATAATAACCGTTCCTTTAAACTTTTTATTATTAAAAATATTTTTTAAGTTATTAATGTCTTTACCGATAATGAAAACTTTCATTCCATACTTCTCAGCTTTTCTGCTTGCAAAAGGGTCAAAAGGGGAATTAAGTCCTGGATGCCATTTCTCAGGGATTAGTTTTCTGAAGTCTTTCCAGGATATGTTTTCAATTTTTCTTGCATTTCTGTATTTATCAGGGTCTTTATTATAAACATAATCAGTATCGCTGATGTTGATGATGGTTTTAACGCCAAGGTTCCTTGCCAGCATTACAGCATCGTAATCTGTGCTCCATCCAGGCTTCCATCCAGAAGCTATGAGTATCTTCTCCTTGAATTTAAACTTTTCAATAGGATTCTTGATAACCATGGGATTGGCATATTCCCTGAAAATGGTTCTTAGAAGATGTGCATTTATCCTTGTTGCGTGTATTCCAATCCAGTCAACATCATCTGAAGACAGATGCGTAATCCTCTTGGCTGCTCTCTGGTATTCCCTGCTGAGCTTGCCGCCGCCGCAGATGATGATAATTTTGTTGCTTCTATGTTTTTTAGTGAAATCAATAATAACCCTTCTAAATCTTTTCAAATAATTAATGTCAATGCCTTTAGGAAAGATAACAGAACCGCCAAGGGATATAACATATTTCAACTTATCCACCCAGTCCGATGAGTGCAACTCCAAAGATGATTAAAGCAATGCCAAGCCACTTCCACCTGTTCATTTTTTCTCCTAAAAACTTTATTGAAAAGATTGCAATCCAAACATAAACCGTTGCAACAAGAGGGTAGAGGATTGACAAGTCCCCTCCTTTCAACGCTAATATAAAAGGAACTGATGAAACTCCGTACAATAAAAATCCTAAAATCAAATAATAATTTTTTATCAATGACCTGAATTTGAACTTTAGCTTTTGTGAGCCTTTTTTCAGGAAAACAGCTCCAAAAGCACCGATTAGAGCTGCTATTAAAACCAAAATTATGGCCCACAAGGTCGTCATTTGCTACCAACCCCAATACAGCTTACACCGCCAATTATGAAAACAACACCAGCCCATTTCAGCAAAGTCATTGGCTCCTTGAAAATAATCATTGAGAGTATTCCAACCCACACATAGCTGAGGGCAACCAAAGGATATAAAACACTTAATTCCCCCCCTCTTAATGCTATTATTAATAGTATTGCTGATATGATGTAAAGAACAGCGCCTATATATAGATAGTAATTGGTAAGAATGCTCATAAGAGTAAGCTGAATATCAGCAAAGTCAAAGACCATGTTGTTGGCTGCCAACTTATACATGACCTGGGCAGAACTTGTGAGTAATGTGAAAAACAGAACAATTCCAATAGCCCATGGCTGGGTTTTCATAAAGATTAAAGAACAATCAAATGGTATTTAAAGCTTGTGAATTTAAGTTAGCGTCCAAACCTCAAGCCGAATATGCTCCTTCTCTCTCTTTTGTTGAAGCTATACTTTGCTGCTATTAATTCAAAGAGCTCTGGCCCAATGTCCATTATGTCCTTTAAAGATATCACGCCAATCACTTCGCCTTGTTTCATAACCGGCAGGTGCCTCACATTGTTCTTGTTAAGCTTAAGCAGGGCATCATAGATGTCTGCTTCAGGCTCAATAGTGAGAACATTTTTCACCATGACGTCCTTTACATAAACCTT
>CAYGWL010000174.1:0-11011 GCA_964353575.1 uncultured Methanosarcinales archaeon
CCATAAACATTATACCTCAGAAAATCCACAGCACGCATGGGTTTTCGCAAAAGAAATTTGACAAAGCTATTAGGCACACTTAAGGGAAGCCCTTTTTCCTGCAAATAAAGGAGCATTGCACTGCCAACGTGCTCGTCAATAACAACTGAGCTTACCTTTTTTGCTCCTCTGATCATCTCAAAATCTCTCATGTTCATTGCATGCTCGCAGTTACAAGAAGCGTAAACATCCCTCCAATCAAGACCAAGATTATGCTTAAAATCAGGCACATACTTCATCTCAACGCCATTGGTGATTCTACCGTCTGGTTCTGGATAGCGTTTCGGGACTGAGAACACCTTCTGGGCATAGTCCTGAACTAATACAAAACACTCATGGTTCCAGAGGTTAAGGAAGTGCTCAGGCGCCTCAACAAAAACACTGTAAGGAAACACCCTTGTTTCATCGCCATTTGACCTTCTGTATGTAAGAACACAAGCATGTTTGCTCTCATGCTCATGCATAAAATCAACAGCGCCCTTTAATGCTTCTGAAAATGTGAACCCCCGCTCTTCCAAAGCCTTTTTATCTGCCTTAGTTAAATAGCCTCTCTTCTGGAAAGAGTCTGAAAGCTCAAAGCGCTTTCTCTGAGCAAAAGCAGCTATAATCTCCTTTGAATCCAGCTTTAGCTTGTAGGCGTCACGAATGTGTTTTTTATAATCTTCATCAGCATCCAAGATTTCAGGGCCAACACTATAAACTATGTGCTCAGGTACTCTGAGAGCAAGCTCAGCGAGATATCCAATATCTCCTTTGAAATCCCTGACAACGCCCTCAGCCCTCAACACGTCATATTTCAAGTCTATCCATGAATCGCTCCTGTAGCTCAGCTTGCCCAGCAGAACTTCCAGCTCTTCTTCCAGCACTTCATGTTCATCAGGACATTTTTTCTCTCCAAATTTCTCTCTAAAGAGCTGTGCGCACCTGTCAATTGAGTCAGAGTAAGCAGGATTGAATTGTTTAACCAAAGCCACATATGTCTCCTGCTGGTCTCCTGGCTTCAATCCCTCAACCAGAGCAGCCCTAATCTTCTGAGCTCTGCCAACAGGACCAAGAAAACTCTGTTCAACTAAAGAATAGTCTTCTGACCTCATTATATCCCCCTGCAAAGGGTAATGCAGGTATTTTTATAAATCTTTTTATATTCTTGATGATTAATACCCTTATTATACGGCTGTGGTCTAGCGGTAGGACACGACCCTCCCAACAATCTTTTTTGCTAACGCAAAAAAGCTTGATCAAAAAAAGTGTGGGTTTCCCTCGGGTCAAGCCCACAAGGAGTAAGGTCGTTGCCCGGGTTCAAAACAGAAAAGGCCATGTCAATCGCAAGAGAGACGCAACCGAGGACTTACGTTGTAAGACCATCTGTTGAAAGTCCCGGCAGCCGTATGCAATTCTTTCCCTTAGTTACCTGGGGCAGCAGTTATATATGACCTGGCTTTTTGGGCCCGAGCCGTTAAGGCGGAGGCTCGACGCTATGGTAAAAGAATATATGATAGATTATGCAGCAAAGTTGGAAGAGTATAGGGAAAAATTGATAAAGTCACGGGCAAACTTAAAATTTTATGAGAGACTCATTCTATAACAAAGCTAAAAGAGACGGGTATAGAGCAAGATCTGTTTACAAGTTATTTGAGCTTAATAAAAAGTATCAATTAATTAGAAGAAATAATAGCGTATTGGATATAGGTGCAGCTCCCGGTTCTTGGTTGCAAGCATGTTCAAAATTAGCTAATTTTGTTTTAGGTGTTGATATTCAGGAAATTAAAGATTTAAAAACAAACAATGTAAAAACTTTGAAATTAGATATAAATGGTAAAGATATTTTAGAAAAAATTGAAGGTAGATTTAATGTTGTTATAAGCGATGTCGCTCCTAGAACTTCTGGAATTAGAGATATTGATCAAGATAAAAGTTTACAATTAAGTGAAAGAGCTTTTTTTATTGCTAAAAATAAATTAGTGGAAAATGGTAATTTTTTATGTAAAATTTTTCAAAGTGCCGAAGTTGATGAATTCATTAATGAGTTAAGAAAATATTTTAAATTTGTAAAAACAAGTAAACCAATTGCTTCTAGAAAGCATAGTAAAGAAATTTATATAATATGCAAATATTTTTCTATTAATAAGTAAACATAATAGAAAGTTTTATAATAAAATAATTACTTCTTATCCTTAAACAATCACATAACTTCTTACTCGGCAGCCGTATCCCCTATTTTTTAGGAGTTACCCCTTTAATTTCTATAAGAAGTCCCTCTTATTGGGTGACCACGCTTTCCCCTTTGCTTTCCTTGTGGACACCTTCTTCAGCGTCTTTTTATATTGCTTTATCAAGAATTGTATGGTTGGCTTTAGGTTGCCGTTTATTGAGTATTCCTGCAAAGTGTGGTAGTATTCATGCCTGTCCTCTAGAGATATGTTTATTGGTGGATAATTGTTCTTAAGCAGGATATAGTTCAAGAGTAACCTGCCAACCCTGCCATTGCCATCCTGAAATGGATGGATATGCTCGAATTGGTTGTGAATTATTGCTGCCAACACAAGTGGCTTGAATTTTGACTTGTTCTTCTTATGCCAACTGACCAAATCAGCTAATGCCTGCGCAAGATGTGCTTTCTCTACCCCTACATGCACTATCTCTCCCTTGGAGTTCTTGATGACAACCTCAACATTTCGAAATTGCCCTACTGGTTTCTTTGTTTCCTTAAAGCACAATTCATGCAGTTTTTTAATAAGTTCCAGCGAGAAATCATTCTTTGTTGCCTTGATATACTCAAACGCCTTTGCCGCACCTTTTGTTTCAAGCTCTTCCGAGTTGCTCGGCTTTTTTGCTTTTAGCAAGTCTTTGACTTCTTCAAGCTGGACAGTGGAGCCTTCAATGGCATTTGTATTATAAACAAAATCCTCGGTGAACCTTTGCCACTCCTTTTGGTCTAAATGGTGAACCCTAATCTTGTCGTTGTATTTGTTTAAGATCTCAACCTGCTTTTTGGTTAGAGTGAACGAGAAAACCTCTGTGTTAAGCTCTTCCAATAGCTTCAAAATGTGCTGTTTTGCCTCTTCTTTTGCTTTTGTGAAACTATCTTTTACCAAATCCTTACCAAGATATTTCCTTATTTTCTTGACTTTATCATACTCCCTATATGAATGGACAAGATAATATTTGATGCTCTTTCCGAATTTCCTTTTCTCTACATACATAGCATACCCATAGGTGCCCACACTTTATAAAACTTGTTATTTTGTGGGCACCTAATTTATATATATTTATCCTGCTTAATTTTTTAATCACTATCCATGTTGGTATAGAATTCCGCCCAGATTGGGTAATGGTCTGAGACCTCTTTTGCAGAATCAGGACTTAATCCAAAAATTTCGTCAAACCTTATTACTCCTTCCCTGGCTGAGAAATCCTCTTCAGTATACCTGTCATCAAAGACGATTCTGTCGTATGTGTTTTCGCTTGCAGCAAGAGTGGTGTCAGCATTGTCATTAATTGCCCAAGCATAAGGGTCAAATCTGAAAGCACAGGTTTCATTCTCCTCAGAAAAATAAGAGCCATCAGCGTTGAAATCACCAAGCACAATTACATCATCATCATTTTGGAAGTGCTCCTGCGCGTTGTTTACAACATCAGCCAATGAGCAGATTTCCTTCTTTGCGTCATCCGGCTTGGTGTGTATGTTGACAAGCGCATAATCAAATCCGCCAGAGGAGAACTCGGCTATAAAAGGTTCTCTTTCAAAGATGTCCTCTGTGTCGTTGAATGTGTAGGAATCATTGCCAAAAATTACAGTGTCTGTGTTGTAAATAAAGGCATACTGCTCCTTTGAGCTGCTTCTTCCAAGCCTCTCGTCTATGATATATGAATACTCGCTTCCTGGCAGTGAATTAACGCTCTCCATGAATATAGGGAGCACAGTGCCGGAGCTGTCCCTTATTTCCTGGACTGCTGTTATGTCACACTCTCGGACTATGTGCGCAAGAACATCAACAACTTCTGGTTTTGAAACCTTGTCCTGTCCAAATATCTGGATATTGAAAGAGCATATCTTTACCTCATTGTCTACAATATCCTCAATAGTTGGCGTCATAGAAGGCGCAGGTGTGTTGGTGTATTTAGATATAGGTGTGTAAGTAGGAATTGGTATTGAAATAAATGTTGGAGTGTTTGTTGGAATAGCTGTTTGGGTTGGTTTTGGAATGGCTGTTTGAGTAAATGCTGGTGTGAAATATGCCTGCTCAACACTTGGCGTTGGTGTAATTGGTTTTGGCTGCGGTGCACACAGGGATACTGCATATGCCACTCCTAATGCAACTATGCCAAGTGCGACAATGCGTAAAACCCTTTCCATTTTTTTCATGTATGAGAAGGAATGCGATATGATTTAATAATTTTTTGGATATGCAAAGTAAACTTAAAAAGTTCATATTATAGGTAAATAAATTTTAAATACCAGAATCATATACAATACCCGCTCATGAAATCCTCAGCAATTGCAAACTCCAATATTGCACTGGTCAAATACTGGGGTCGTTCACCCCATCACGACCCTAGCCTGAATATTCCGTTAAACGACACTGTAAGCATGACGCAGAAAGGAATGAATAAGAACATTCATCTGCAAAGCCACACAACAATTGATTTTTCTGAAGCGTATAAGCAGGATACAGCTGTTTTGAATGGTAAAAATCTTTACGGATTGGGTATGGACAGAGTCCTCAGAGTAGTGAATTCTTTGAGGGAATGTGCCAACACCAGCCACAAATTCAAAATGATCAGCAGAAATGACTTTCCAACCAGGGCAGGAATGGCTTCATCAGCTTCAGGATTTGCAGCACTAAGCCTTGCTGCTGCTCATGCCTTAAATTTGCGACTTACAAAACAAAAGCTTTCAACTTACGCAAGGCTTGGCTCTGGCTCAGCAGCAAGGTCTGTGTATGGAGGATTCGTGTACTGGCACAAAGGAAGCTCGCACCATACATCATATGCAGAACAAATCTGCAGTCCAAATGAATTTGAGATGAATTGCATTGTTGCGATAATACATGAAGGGCAGAAAGAAATTACTTCTGACAAGGGCCATGAGTCAGCCCACACCAGCCCATTGAATGATGCCCGAGTCAAAAAGTCCCAGCAACAAGCAAAGACAATACGTAAAGCAATTTTAGATGATGATTTCACAAAAGTTGGCAGAATTGCAGAGGAGAACTGCAAATACATGCATGTCGTAATGATGACCTCCCAACCACCTCTGTTTTATTGGCATCCAAACACCCTGCGGCTGATAAAATCAATCCCTGCCATAAGAAACAAAGGGCTTGAATGGTACTTCACCATTGACGCTGGCCCAAATGTGGTTTGCCTGTGTAGGCCAGAGCATGTGTTTGAGCTTAGAAAGGTGATTGAAAAAACAGGATATGCCAAGAGAACTATTGTTGCAAAGCCAGCCAATGAGCCTTTTATCACCGAGCAGCATTTATTTTAAAATTTATGATTGCAAGAAATATTAAAAAATAAAAAAAACAATTCACTTAACCACGTTAATAGGTATCTTCTTTGCCTCTACTGGTTCCGGCTTTTTTACTGTCACTGTCAAAACACCCTTATCGTAAACTGAGTCTATATCTTCCTCGCCTACATCATGGGAAAATCTCATTACTCTATCGTAACTCATCTCTCTACTCCTTAAATGATACCTTGCTCCTTCCTCTTCTTCTTTTTCGTAACTCTTTTCTGCAGTAATTCTTAAAGTTCTGCCCTCAAGACTTACGTTTATATCACTCTCCTCCATTCCAGGCAATGGCACACTCAGGATGTAGCTGTCTTCGGTTTCTCTGCGCTTTTCACCAAGATAAGGTATTGAAATACCTCTCCTTTTCACCAATTCTCCCAGAAACAAGCTGTTGTCAAGATATCTGTTCAGTTCCTCGACGAACTCTGCGCCTTCTAGATCAAAAAACTCTGGATAATGGAAGAACAGTAATCTATCCAGACTCCTAAAAGGCCTCCATCTTTCCAAGTTTCTTCTCCACTCCAAATAGTTCCTAATTCGAGACATACACACCACCTCCCATAGCTCTTATTTTTCCCTGTTATTATATATGTTTTCTGTTTTAATAAGGATTTTTATACTGAGTTATATATATTGCAGAATATGTTTCTATGGTTTCTGGAAATCAAGCTGGCAGCCACTATATCTTTCTTCAAAACACTCCTTTTTCTTTGCTACAACAAGCTTGTTGTGCTTGGTTATAACAATGTAGGCCGCTCCTGGCTTTATGAACCTTTGCGAGAAAGAGAAGGTGTAAGCCCCACGGTTTAGTATTGCTATTTTATCTCCTGGCTGTGCCTTTCCTCCATAGTATCTGTATCCCCATATGTCTGATGGCTCGCAAAGAGGACCGTAAACAGTTGCCTTCCTCTTCTCAAGTGAGGGCCTTGAAAGATTGACTATGGGTGTGTATTCATAGTTCGCAAGTCCATAGCCGCCAAGCATGGTGAGTGTTCCTGCATCAACTATTATAGACTGCGGGCTTTTTACTGCAAGAACCTTTGTAAGCACATATGTTGAGTTCTTTGCTATGAAGCTTCCTGGCTCATAAAATATTTTCATATGCTTCTTGTTAAGAAGGTCAACTATGTGGTCCTTTACTGCAGCTGATATCTTCTTGCTGAACTCTTCTAGGGGTGATGATTCATCAACATAGTAATCCGTTGCATCAAAGTTGATGGAATGGTCTATGCCCTCACTTTTTAAGAGTTCTATAAGCATGCCCTTTGGAGTTTCACTAAGCAAGGTTCCCTCTCCTTCTGGATAAAATCCTCCGCCAATATCAAGAAAGCAAAGTCCTTCAATCTCTTGCTGTTTGAAGTTGTTTTTAAGATTTTTACCAATCTTCTCTATGTTTTTTACATACCTCTCAGGTGTTTTATTCCAGCTGCTGTGGAAGTGAAGACCAACCCAGGAGAGATTTTGATTACTCTTGATTTTGTCAACAGCCTTTCTCAACTCATTGAGTGTGAGCCCGAACTTTGACCACATGTCGCTTGGGTCCTCTAAAGGATTAAGTCTGAAGCTTATTCTAATGTTTTCTTTTTTTGAGGACTTTCTAACCAGCTCCAAGAAGGTGTTGAGCTCATCAAGATTGTCTATGCTAACAACAACCCTGTCACGATTTTCAATAGCCAGCTTTAGTTCATCAAGTTCCTTTCCAGGGCTTGAAAATATGATATTCTCAAATTTCTCCTTCAATGCCAGCTCGAGCTCAAACAAGCCAGCCACATCAGCATTAAAACCAACACCCTTCAGAACATTCACCAAATAAGGAAGGTCATTGCACTTGAAAGGGTAAAGAAACTCGCTGTTGGGAATGAGCTCTGAAAATGTGTTCATAAAAAGCCTTGCCCTGTCAAGCAGTGCTGCTTCATCAAGGATGTACTGAGGTGTTCCAAATTTGTCGCAGCTATCCAAGAACACACCTTTCCTGCTGATTACATCTTTGACCTGCTCATCAAAATAACCGTTCTTTGTGAACTTGGGCCTCTTTTCAAAAATCTTCTTCAACTCAGAGCTTATGCTCTTCCAGCTATTTTGAGATGCCATTTTCAAACTAAAGCTTATTCATTTCTTCCTTGTATATTGACATGATGCCTTGTTTTATATTTTTAGGCACTGAATCTGCTGCATGGATTCCAAAGAATGTTTTGTGAAGCTCTTCATAGCGCTGCTTTGCCTCATTCAAACACTCTCTTTTAAATTTATCAATCAAATAACCCTTCACGCCATTCTTGTAAGCAAGATAAAAAGACAGCAACTGCTCATCCCTGACTTTAGGAGGCTTTTCATAGGTTCTTTCCGGATTCCTGTTAAATACCGGATAAAGCTTTTCACACCCTTTTTCAAAGAAATTCCTGTTAAGATGCATCTTCTTTGCGTCAAAACCAAAGGCCTTTGTGTAGAGAAAGGACTTTGCGCACATTGGGCATTCATTGCACCACCAACTTCCTTTTTTCAGTTTGTCATCTGCACAAGACATGACATACTTCAGCAATTCAGGATATCTTGAGTGAAGTATCTTCATCTCAAACAAATTATATATTGGCTCAACAGGGCTAACAAGACTTACATTCTTTCTTGTATAACTTGAAAGCAGAGAATTAAAACCACTCATGAACTTGCTTGTCTGATCAGGATGAACAAATGCTGTCAAACCATCCTTGTTAGTGTAAGGATCATTGAAGTTCTGCTCATTTCCCATAATCACACTGCCTGCATGTTCAATATGCACTATGGGCATAGTTAACAATGTGTAATGAAGAAGAGTTGTGCTGCACATGAAATCCTGGAAATGCTTTGGATAATCAAGCTCATGTATCTTTTCAGAAGTATCATAGAGAAGATAAGATTTGTTTTTGAACTTTTTCTTAAAATCCTTATAAATTGACACCTTTTTGTTGTATTCATGGCTATCTTCCCAGGTGTCCACATTAAACACAAGGGATACATCCATACCAATCTCACTTGCAAGACCAAATGAAAGCAGGCTGTCCTTGCCAAAGGAAAGGAGTATGACTGCCTTTTTCGGGTCAGAGAATTTTTCATCAAATATTTGCGGCCTTTCCTTATCATCCTTGAAAAATATTTTTTTCCTGGCTTCCTCAAACTCCCTGAACATGACATCTGTTTTTATATTCCTCTCATCAGCAAGGGTTGGGATGTCGCCGTAACAGGTCTTGAGAATGAAATCCTTGAAGAAAACCTCTCCAAAATCATAGTTCAAAAGGTCCATGGAGCTGAGCGACCATGTAAGAGAAAAGGCATTGTTTCTAACATTGGTCTCATTGAAAGGCTGCTTGTCAAGTTCAATGCCCTTCGGAAACTTCATAGAAACCTTGTCATTACCTAATAAAACAAGGTATCTGTCTTTACTGACTTTGCATTTGATATCCATTTTTTCAACAAAATCTTCAACAAAAAACAAATTTACATAAAATAATTTTGAAACATATAAATATTTTTTTGTTTTGTTAATCATCATCGTCGGTGTTGCCGAACTTTTTTTATGTATTTTTTAATGATTTTCCTAATTGAATTAAACAACACACCTATATGCAAGGAATAACAAAGACGGGGATTATCAAAAGATTAATAAATATCAACAATAAATAATAACAAAAAATAATCAAAAACTCAAGGAGGCAGAAAAATGAATGAACTATTCTTATACAACAACCCCTTCGATGTACTTGGGCCCATGATGGGTGTGATTTTAGTGCTCATGGTTTGGGAGGCAATATGGAAAGGAATTGCGCTCTGGAAGTCAGGCAGGAACAACCAGCTGGCATGGTTCATAGCAATATTAGTATTGAACACAGCAGGCATACTGCCAATAATATACATAGCATTCTTCCAGAAGAAGAAGGCGAGGGTGGTTCCTGTAGAGGTTAAAAAGCGAAGAAGATAAAGATAATAATCCTTTTTTTTATTTTTCCTGTTCTGGTTTTTGTTGCATATAATCAACAATCTCCTTGACTCCGAAATAAAGACCCACAAAACCGGTTGCTAAGATAACCGCAGAAAGATTCCAGACATCAAAGCTCCTCTGCATTGACAAGCCAATTTTTTCAGCCAGAGGATGAAGTTGTGTAACAAGTTTTGCTAATCCCTCTAAACTGCCTGTTTTTTCGTAAATCAAAGCCTGCGTTATTGTTGCATAACTCAAAAGGCTTGCTGCCAATGAAGTAGATGTTAAAGCCAGCCCTTTTTTCAATGAACCTTCTCCCCTTCTTTTACCTTCCAAATAAGCTGCAGCTACAATGCCTTCATAAGCCAAGGTTAATATGCCTGTGTTAAGACTGTACCAGAACTCACTGCTAATAGTTTTGTTAAGTATAGGCAGCAAAATGCCATCATTAAAGGTGAAAGCAAAGTCAGTGCTCCAAAAGTAGTAACCAACACCTAGACCAGACGCAGCAGCTACAGCATTTGAATCAATATTTTCTAAACCCATTTTCACCAGCACCAAACATTTAGAACTACCACTTCTTTTACTGTACTTGATGACTCTTGTGAAGGCGGTTTTGTTTAAAAAGGTTTTGATAGTGTTAAGTAAATTTTCTAACTATACACTTTGTCCAGCCGAGCCCTTGCTCTCGCAAGGGTTACTTTCTCCTCCCTTTAAAGAGTTAAGGGAGGAGAAAGTGAGTTCAGCGGAGCTGAACCTCGGCTGGACATTAACAAGTTTACTTAACAGGTAAAAATTGTCTGGTTAAGTAAAATATTTAAATAAAGACACTATAAAAACAATAAATAACAGAAAATATCATAAATATCACAAAAAGAGGATTTTGAGATGAAAAAGTTCTGCTTACTGGTAATTTCTTTACTTGTTTTATTAATGTTGGCTGGAATTGTAGGGGCTGAACTTGGACATACGTGTAACACTCTTGGTCTTCGTATTGGGGGTGACGAGCCGTGTGAGGAGGGGTATGTACATCAACAATGTGAGAATAATAACATTTGTTTATACAAAGAGAAATGTGTCCGCACCTCTGGAAGCCTTATATGGCGTTGCGTGATTGATGAAGATGCAAAAAGATGTACTCCTTGCGATCCGAATGAGAAAAAAATAGGAGGGTATACCTACTTAGGTGAAGTTTGCGTTAATGGATACCCTGTTTGTTACCCAAAATACAGTTGTACTGCTACCCCTTCAGCTAAATCTTGGTGTGATAATGATGGCAAGAAATGTGTTCCGAATTATGATTGCGTAGAGTATACTTCTGCCGGTTACCGCACGGGTCACTATGGTCTTGCGATTCCGGACAGTAACCCCCCAACCTGCTATGATTGTCCTACAAATTATGCGTGTGTAGAGCAAGGAGATACTGCTACGTGCAGCCCTGAAGAAGAAAATATTCCTGAAGAGATTGAAGGTAGACCCTGTACTAATGAACTTACTTGTCA
>CAYGWL010000175.1:0-6418 GCA_964353575.1 uncultured Methanosarcinales archaeon
GAAAGGGGATAAGAACCATTTTTTGCTCCTGCTCATGTAACAACCAAAAATATAGGATAAAATGAGTATTATGGGAATGAACAGCGCAGGCACACTATAAATCAAGATTACAGGAGAATAAGTTAAAGGAAATATTGGAAATATGAATACTATTGCTGAGATTATGATTAATAAAATAGAAAACAGTATTTTCTTTTTATTGGGCTTGAAAAACTCCTTCCAATCCATGATAAGCTTTCTGTGGTTAAAAGGGTATAAATATGTTTCTAAACACCACTACAACCACTCCTTGCAGCCAAACGATATTCTTTCAGGTTACCTGATTGCAGAGCTGCATAGAAATAGTTAATATTAAAAAATTAATTAAAAAAAATTAATTAAAACTCCACTGTCGGTGCCTGCGCTGCTCCCTCTTCTGCTGCAAAGTATGCTTTGTCTTTGTAGCCGAACATGCCTGCGATTATGTTGGTTGGTATCCTCTTTATGCCCACATTGTAGAACTTTACTGCTTCATTGTAGCGCATCCTTGCAACTGAAACCCGGTTTTCTGTTCCTGCAAGCTCGTCCTGCAATGCAAGGAAGTTCTGGTCTGACTTGAGCTGGGGATACTGCTCAACAACCACAAGCAATCTGCTGAGAATGCTGTTTGGGTTTGTTGTGTCAAGCTCCTTGTTCATGCTCTCTGCTGCTGCAATCTTCTGCTCTCTGGTAACAGCATTAGTCCACTGCGATCTTAGAGCAGTCACCTCTGTGAAAACAGTAAGCTCCTGCTTTGCAAAGCCCTTGACAGTGCTCACCAAGTTAGGTATGAGGTCAGCCCTTCTCTGATATTGCGTTTCAACATCCGCCCATTTGTTCTCAACATCCTGATTTAATACAACCAAGGTGTTAAAAGTTGCAACAAACCAGAGCAAGAGCAACAATATCACTGCCCCTACACCAAGCCAAACATATATCATTGGAAAACTTTTTTTTGCCATTATTATTACCCCCTGTTTTTTATTATTATTTTTTATCAGTTATTTATTAATGTTTGCATCACCAGCCTCCTGAAGCTCCTCCGCCTCCTGAGCCACCGCCACCAAAGCCGCCAAAGCTTCCTCCAGAGCTTCCGCCTTTGAAGCCACCTATTCCTCCGCCAAAGCCTGCGAATGGACCATGACTGCCTTTGCCAGGAATCTTCGGGCCTAAGATATAAGCCAGGAATGAAACGTAAACAAAGATGGTTGTCATGAAGAGTAAGAAGGAAAATAAGAATAGCACTATCATTAACGGCAGGAGGGGTATTATCCAAGGCAAAACCATGAGCAGTTTTTTTGTTTTCTTCTTTTTCATTTTATTAATTCTTCTCAAATACAGAAACAGGGCAATGCCGTAAGCAATTGAGGCAGCCACAAAGCCAAAGAATCCGAAGACCTCTCCGAGTGAGTTCTCCTCCTGCCCAAAGGGAGTTAGTGACTCACCTGTTATGTAAGGCTTTAAGGCAAGTATTGCTTCATAAATCCCTTTTCCGTAATTCTCCTGCTTGAAGTTTGGGACAAAATACGTTCTTGCTATCCTTCCTGCCCTGGCGTCATTTATGGCTCCTTCCAAGCCGTAGCCAACCTCTATCCTGTATTTTTTATCATTTAATGCAACAAGAATGAGCAGTCCATTGTCCTTTTCCTTCTTTCCAATGCCCCATGCCTCAAAGAGCTTAAGGGCATAGTTCTCAATTGAGTCACCTTCCAGGGATTCAATGGTCACAACAGCAATCTCTGCAGATGTGTTTTTTTCTATATCTGCAATCAAGCTGGTTATTTTTTGTTCATAGTCATTATCAATGATGTTCGCAAAATCATTGACATAGCCAACTGGCTGGGGGTAGGAAGTAAGAGCGTGTGTTATTGGTATTATGATATTAAATATTGTTAAGGATAATACTAATGATAATAAAAAGAATAATAATAATGACGAAAATAATTTTAGTTTTCCTCTTTTTTCCATTTTGATTTAAACTCTTTAAAACTTTATTGGCGTGTCAAGAAAAACTGTGTTAAAACCAAACCTTTTTTTCAGCAATTCAGCAACTGCCTTAACCCCAAAAGTCTCTGTTGCATAATGTCCTGCGTAGACAAGGTTTATTTTAAGTTCTTTTGCAAGGTCGTAGGCAGATAGGCTTGGTTCTCCTGTGAAATAAAGGTCTGCCTTCTGCTTGGCTGCCTGTGTTACCATTTTTGCTCCTCCGCCAGAGACTATTGCAATTCTTTTTACGCTTTTCTTCCCGAAATCAAGCACATCGCAGGTTGTTTTTAATCTATCCTCAGCAAGATTGACAAAATCCCTAAGCAAAATTTCTTTATTCAGATTGCCCATGAAACCAATTAAGGACTTGTTGTATTCCCCGAAATCTTTTATGTTTTTTAATCCAAAGAGTCTGCACAGCTGTATATTATTTCCAAGCTTTGGGTGCTTGTCCAGCGGAAGGTGGCAGGCATAAAGCGCAATGTTGCTGTTGGTAAGAAATTTTATTCTTTCATAATTGACATCTGTTATGTATTTCAATGAGTCCTTCCATGAGATGCCGTGGTGGACCATTATCATGTTGCAACCTGCTTGTTTTGCCAATTCAAAAGCATCCATGGTTGCAGAAACAGCAAAGCCAATCTTTTTTATACTGCCATGATTAGCTACTTGTAAGCCATTGTTGGACTCATCTTCTATGTCCTTGATTCTTAAGGTCTTGTCAAGAAATTGCGAAATTTCGTAGCAGTCCATTTTAGAGGTTTTTCTCGAATTCTTCAATCTTTTTTTTCTGGTGCACAATGAGAAGCCTGCACTGCTCCAGCCAGTTTTTAGTATCCTTAGCCAACCTTTTTTCTTCTTCAAGAATGCCCTTGATTCTGCTCAGTGTTTGCTCCCCTTCCTTGAGCTTTCCTTTCTTTATGCTGCTGATGTCAACGCTTCCAAGGCGGCGTTCACTTTCTTCAAGTTTGCCTATGTTTTCAAAAACCCAATTAAGCCTGTAGGTAAGCTTTTTCCAGTATAAACGTATATCGCTTAATGCTCTTTCCCTCTTTTCTTTTGAGCCCAAAATATCACCTCATGCTAATTTTTGGTTTTTATGGCTTCAAATTATCCTAAATAGCTCGGCTTTTCTTCTTTCATGGCTTTTGTATGGGATTTCTGGAACTGATCAACAACCTCACTGTAAACCTGCTCTAATTCCTTTGTCACACTGGGCCTTACCTTCTTTAAGGCTTCGTCAAAGTGCTTCTGCGTTACAATTTTTGTGTTTATGTCCTTTCTCAGGGCGAGCATTGCAGCTTCTCTGCAAACTGCCTCTATGTCCGAGCCAACATACCCTTCTGTCTTCTTTGCCAATTCATTTACATTAACATCCTTTAAAGGCATGCCCTTTGTGTGAACCTTGAATATCTTTAACCTGGTTTCATCATCAGGCACTGGAAGCAAGATAAGACGGTCAAATCTTCCTGGACGCAGCAAGGCAGGGTCAATCATGTCAGGACGGTTGGTTGCTGCCAGAATAACAACATCGTGCATCTCCTCCAAGCCATCCATCTCTGTGAGCAGCTGATTAACAACCCTTTCACTAACCTTTGAGTCAGCACTAAGCCCCCTCTTTGGAGCCAGGGAATCTATCTCGTCAAAAAAGATTATTGTTGGGGCTGTCTGCCTGGCTTTCTTGAAAACATTTCTTACGCCACGCTCGCTCTCGCCAACATACATGCTCAATAGCTCAGGACCTTTAACAAGTATGAAGTTTGCCTGGCTCTCATTGGCAACTGCTTTTGCAAGCAGGGTTTTTCCTGTTCCAGGAGCTCCGTAAAGAAGTATGCCCTTTGGCGGCTTTACACCAAGGCGCTTAAAGGCATTTGGATGCTTAAGCGGCCACTCAATTGCCTCAATGAGTTCCTGCTTAACATTATCTAAGCCTCCAACATCCTCCCATTTTACATTGGGCTTTTCAACCATAACTTCCCTCATTGCAGAAGGCCTCACATACCTTAATGCATCCTTGAAATCACTCATCTTAATCCTTAATTTTTCCAGGGTCTCTTTTGGTATCGGCTCTTCTTCCTTGAGTTTTAGCTCTGGAAGAACCCTTCTGAGAACTATCATGGCTGCCTCTTTTGCCAGTGCAGCCATGTCAGCACCAACAAATCCATAAGTCACATCAGCCAGTTCCTTGAGATTAACATCCTTTTCCAGAGGCATGTTCCTTGTGTGAATCTTCATTATTTCAAGACGAGCTCTTTTGTCAGGAACACCTATCTCTATCTCCCTGTCAAATCTTCCTGGCCTGCGCAGTGCAGGGTCCAGGAGATTAGGAACATTTGAGGCAGCAATAACAACAACCTTGCCCCTTGACTTCAGGCCGTCCATTAATGCCAGCAATTGGGCAACAACCCTTCTCTCAACCTCTCCATGAACTTCTTCTCTTTTGCTTGCAATTGCATCAACTTCATCAATAAATATTATGCTGGGAGCACCCTTTTCAGCATCCTCAAACTTTTTCCTGAGGTTTTGCTCTGACTGGCCATAATACTTGCTCATTATTTCAGGACCATTTATGAGAATAAAGTTTGCATTTGATTCGTTAGCAACTGCCTTTGCTAACAAGGTCTTTCCAGTTCCAGGAGGGCCATGAAGCAGAACACCCTTTGGTGCTTCAATGCCTAATCTTTCAAAAATCTCAGGATGCTTAAGAGGAAGCTCAACCATCTCCCTTATCTTGCTTATCTCATCACCCAAGCCGCCAACATCATCATAGGTTACTTCAAGAATCCTCTCCTCTTCCTTTAATTCAACAGCCTCTGGATTAAATATGACCTCTGTCAAGTCTGATATAATGACTGCCTGCTTTGGAAGGGTTTCAGCAACTATGAATTTTATATCACCAAATCCTCGAAAGTTCATCATCTCCTCATCAATCATCCTAAATATGTCGTCAGAGATGCTTTGCGCGGGTGTTGTCCTTCTCCTTGAAACACCACCCAGGGCAACAATGTCACCCTTCATAAGAGCCCTGCCAAGCAATCCCTGCTTGAAGTATTGAGGAGAAGCCCTTAATACCCATCCCTTACTTGCAGGAGCAATAACAACCCTCTTTGCCTCCTTTACATCAGCTTTCCTTACCTTAACAAGCTCGCCTATGCCTGTTCTTGAGTTATGCCTTACAATACCATCCATGCGGATTATGTTGAGCCCCATGTCAGCAGGATAAGCCCTGTCAGTTATGCTAATGGTCTTTCTCTCACCCTCAATCTCAACAATATCTCCTGGACGAACACCTATCTCGTGCATAAAGTTGGAATCAATCCTAACTATGCCCTTGTTAACATCATCCTGCACAGCCTCAGCTACCTTGAGCTTTATCTCCTTAAGAGGCCCTACTTCCTTAGCCGGTTCTTTAGGCGGTTCTTTAGGCGGTTCTTTAGGACTGTCTTTCCTTGAATCATCAACCAAACCCTTATCAGGTTCAGATTTATCCTTTCTTGGTTCTTTTGCCATATTCCCCTTAACATCATAAAAATCCGTCAAAAACGGATTTTTAGGATACCAGAAACGGTGTCTGGCACCGTTTCTGAGTATAAGAAAGAGAGGTGTTTTAAAAAGTTTTTGTTTATTTTGTCATTGTAGAAACAGTTTAACCAATATATTCCTTGTTCTTAAGCTTCTGCTCGTATCCAGTACATTCGCTCTTCCTCTTCTTCATAACGCTTTAATATCTTTTTTTGCTTTCTGGTGATTGGATGTGGCACTAACTTACTTAGATTGAATAGTTCTGCCAAACCATTGAGAGGGTAGGTTCTTTGACGCTCACTAACCAGCAAGGGTTGATGATGTGATATTGGACTAAGGATAATCCCTTTTGAACCACGGTATAATCTATCAGATAGAGAATATGCTCCCTTTTCAACGAATTCTTGAAAATATCCCACCACAGTATAGTTAACGGGAAAATGTAATTTATATGAAGGAAAAGGCGCATCTTCTGAATCAGGGGCATGATAACTCAATACAACTAAATCTCCTTTCTTCACAGTATCTGAAAGAATATCTGATATTTCTTCACTTGTGTTATTCCAACGAAATGAAGCTACAGGCTTTTCCATAATAAACAGTAGGCATGTCAAGCTATAATTAGTTTGTTGACATTTATGTGAAAATAACTTATTTTAAGCGATTTTGATTGACATTTTAGAAAGGTTTTTAAACAAAAAAGGGTTATATATTGACATGATAGAAGGTTGCAAAGAGAAAAACATTCAGCCATGTTCTGTAGATCTGAGTTTAGGCAAAATTTTCAGGATTAAAAGCAATAAGATTATAGATATTGAAAAAAACATGCCTGGTGTTAATGAGATTAAACTTCCTTATGTCTTAAAACCAGAAGAATATGTGCTTGCTTCTT
>CAYGWL010000176.1:0-6905 GCA_964353575.1 uncultured Methanosarcinales archaeon
AGCTCACCAATTTTTTTCTGCTGGCTGCTTATGCTGTTCTTATTGTCATCAATCTTCGGTATTAGCCATGACCTTTTTAGTTTTGATTTCTTCAAAACAGCTTCAATCTCTTTTTTCTTATTCTGCTTTTCCTCAAGGTCACTTACGAGAACATCTGATGCCTTCCGCTTTGATTTTATTTCCCTTATTATTAATAAGGCGTTCTCCCTCACTGTCTGGTATTTGTCTATCTGGAAAACCTTGCGCAGGGTATTCAAGCGATACTCCTCTGCCTCAAAGAGTATTGCTTTCATGTCTTCCTGGGGCGTGTAAACAGTGTATCTGTAGATTAAGGATTTTGACTTTGTGATGAGCTCTTCAGGATAACCCAGTAGTTCAAGCACCTTGCTCTTAAGTTCAACCGGAGTGTAATCTTGCTTTCTTCCATCTATGGTAATGTAGCCGGAGTCCTGCCTTACCTCATCTTTCTGCCTTTTAAGGGTTCTTTGGATAACAACATGCTTGCCTTCAATCTCAAAGCTCAGCTCAACAGAGCCAGTGCTCTTTCCGTTTCTAAGAAGTGCTGCTCCCTCCAGGCTTCCTCTCATTATGCCAAAGAGTGCAAATTCTATTGCCAGGAGTATTGTTGATTTTCCTGAGCCAATGTCTCCGCTGAGCATCAATGAACCATGAGGAAAGTCTATGGTCTGGCTGGTGTAGCTTCTTATGTTGTTCAGCTTAACCTGTTTGATTAACATCTTACCCCCTTTAAGCAATTATGCCTCGCTACTTAAAAAAGGTTTCTATGTTTTTATAAAAAGTTTTTTAAACATTGTCACATTAGCAGATCTTATGAATTTGGACGAATCAATAATAATGGAAACAGAGCCAACAGAGCCAGCAGAAGTTGTGGCAATAGAGAAGACTTCGGAAGCATATTATGTTTATTTGTGTGTTGGACAGGTCATAGTAGCTCCTAAGGTTGTTGTGGATGAAGCGCAAGGAACCATGTTCTGTCATATTAAAGATAATAAAGGCATCACCAGGTTTGAATACCCTTTAGCGGATAAGGTAAGATTGATCTATATTTAGCCAAAAACAATCATTCTGTGGTCGCGCTTGCACTTTGTGACAACACCTTCAAAGGCTTCCATGATTTTCTCCTCTTCAATGGAGCGCTTTCCATTGAATGGGTCGTAAACCAGGAACTTTTTTTCTTTATAGCTGTCAAGAAGGTAGTAGTTAATCCTCGGCTTTTTTTCTCCAGCCAAAAACCCGTAATTAAGCCTTGTTATTATCTTCTTTCCTCTCAGCAGAAGTTTTTTTATTTCCTCTAAACCAAAATCCCTTATCTCTATTCTTACGCCATTTTTCTCTGCCTGTTTTCTATAGATTTGTGTTGTGAAATTGGCTTCTTCAATCTCTGATTTTTTTAATCTATAAAACCTGTAGAACGGAAATTTGTATTCAGGGTCTCCTACCACAACATGGCAAGGAACATTGTGTTCAGCAGCAATAACCGTCATTGCAAAAACGCATGCGCCTCTTGTTGGCAGTGTGGCTGTTCTTTGCCACAGCTTGAATTCATTCTCTTGTGTAAGCTCAAACTCCTTTGGCTTGAAGTGGTTCAGAACCATCAATAGGCATGCAACACCTGAAGTGTACAGAGTTGTTTGCTTGTATTCTTTCATAGGTATTAAGACAAAATTTAGGATTTATAAAGTTTTTGTGGTATTTATGCATATTTGTCCAGAAGTTCACCCATCTCCATCCTTGGTGGTAATTCATCTGGTCTTAGAATATCAGGATCAAATTTGCAGCGTCCAGTTTCAATAACCTTTCCCTGTTCAGAGTCAAAAGCATAGGCTTTTACAACCACAATTACACCACCTTCATAGGTTTTTGGTTCAAAATAACACATCCTTTCCAAGCCTTCTTTTCCAAACATCACAACTGCTCCGGTGTTAAGTCTACCACGAACAGTTCTTTTAACAACGTATGTTTTCAAACTTTCATCATAAAGCTGAGGCAAGATTATTGCAATCCTGGTTTTTCCACCTATACGCTTGCCAACATGGACGCTATTTCCAAAGAAGCCCTTGTTTCTGCTGTCTTGGTAAACAAAATCTTCAGGTATGAACCTACTTAATTTTTGGTCAAGTTTAGCTTCTGGGTCGGCATTTGTAACTTGTGGATCGCGCTCAAGATAAGGATCAATAACGTCATAAAGATAAACAGGTTCAGATATTTTATCACCTCTAACCAGAAAGGCGCCATCAAAACCTTCTGAATCCATTTTCCTGAGATAATCGCCGATAGCTCTATCCATAATTTCAAAGTCCAGTGTGTCTCTTACATGGTTTCTTATTAACTCATCCAGAGCCGCACCATTATGCACAATCAAAGCGCTGACTAGGTCATGGTTTTCTTTTCCTTCTATAATAATATCTGAAGCCGTGAATGATCTGGTCCTTCTTTTACGAAAATTCTCTTCGAGATTAAATAGCACTAGCTCATAAAAGAAAGGGTTTTCTTCGCGGTCTTTATCTAAGTCAAGCTGGTTCATCTTAAAATTAAAAGGATAAATTAAAAAATTGGAAAAGCAAAACCACAAGCTTTTCCAAACAGGTTTCCGATAGTCAAATTAAGAATAAGTAATCATTAAGAGTATTTAAATCTTTCCTTTTTTAAAATAGAAGTAATATTACCTAATTAAATTTAAAAATAAGGCAAAATAAAGGTTATTCAGGAAAAATAAGCCAAGATAGGACTTATTTAATACGCTTATTTTAGAAGTTGTGTTGCTCCAAGAAGGGCGGAATTCTCAAGTTTTGCCTTAACTATCCTTGGCGGCTTCATAAAGCAGTGCTTTCTCATGCTCTTATTCATGGCCTTGCTGAAGAATCGCCAAGAGTTAGCCACTTTGCCGCCTATTATTATAATGTCCGGGTCCAAGGTGCAGGAAATGTTTGCAATGCTTATGCCCAAAAAGAAACCAAGATTTTCAAATATACTTCTTGCCTTTGTGTTGCCTTTAACCGCTAAATCATAAACCTCTTTTGATGTCTTTGCCTTTAATCCAGCTTGTTCTGCCATTCTCATAATACCTTGGGAAGAGCAGTATGCCTCAATGCTTCCTGGAATCTTTGCCTTGTCCTTTGGTCCCATGAAGTTTATGGTGGAATGACCAAATTCTGATGCATTTTCCCTTCCATAGAATATTTTTTTATTAATAACAATTCCTGCTCCAACGCCTGTTCCGAGCGTAATTCCAAAAACATTTCTGTGTTTTTTGCCTGCGCCAAATAATGCTTCTCCTAATGCAAAGCAGTTGGCGTCGTTGTCCAGTATTACCTTTGTTCTGAATTTATTTTTGAGAATCCTGACGATATTAACATTTTTTAAGGGAAGGTTTGGAGTGTTAAGAACAACACCTTTTTTATAATCCAGAGGACCTGGACAGCCAATGCCTATTCCTGAAATCTTTTTGTTATTTTTAACTTTCTCAATAGCAGTGATAATATTCTTTATAACAATCCTCTTTCCTTTATTTGATTGCGTTTGCACACATACTTTTTTTATTATTTTCTTGTTAAGAATCAGGCCTGCATTAATATTGGTTCCGCCTATCTCAACTCCCACTGCATAAGCCATGAGCAAAGCATTAAGAACTGAAGTTTATAAATTTAATCTTTCAAAGTCAGGATTTTGTTAGCATTAGCTGACCTTGCTTTTTATGGCGTGCTGCAATGGAGTCAGTGAAGGGTCAACGCCGTTCTTCAAAGCCAAGTAATAGCTTGTCATCCATCCAAGGTATATGGTTGAGAACATTCTTGCAAGCAGGCAGTCGCCCTTTATGAGCAACTTTGTTGTCTCAACGCCCTGCTTTGATATCACATCTTTCATAAGGGAAAGCCTTTTCCTTATGTTCTCATAGTCATCAGCATCTTCCATTATTATTGCAGAATAATTGCCATTGAGCTTTCCGTAGCCGCTCATCTCATTGTGGTTCATCTCAGGAACTGTATTGCAGAAGGCATGAATCTTTGAGGTTTCATTGAAGTGTATTTTCCAAATGTAGGGTATTATCTCTATCCTGTCAGAGGAATAGATTATGGGTATCTTCCCGTATACATTGTCCGCTAAAGCTTTTGCCCGGTTTTTGAAATCAGGATTCTTTAGTGCTTTTACTGTATAAGCAACCTCTTGTGACGGGTCTTTTATCAAGCCGGAATTGTGCAGAACATTCAGCAATGGAATGAACAAGGAGCCAAGGTTCTCCCTTGTCTCTCCGGCATATGGAATTTTTATGCACGGCTTGTTATTCAGCCTGCAGAGCTCGTCTAATTTTTCTCCGGCAGTTATTCCAACTATCTTGCAGTTCTTTCTCAGCGCCTGCCTGAAGCAGCTTAATGTCTCCTGCGTTGAGCCTGAGTAAGAAACCATGAAGGCAAGCGTTTTGCTGTTTGCAAACTCAGGAAGGGAATAGCTTTTATTGACAATCAAAGGCAGCTTTGTCCCGAAGTATGACTGAAGCATGCCTCCTGGCAATGCGCTTCCGCCCATTCCGCAGAGAACAATATTATTTATTTCGCCAGTGACCTTTATGTCTGCGCCTAACTCAAATGCATCATTCACTTGGTTAGGAAATTGCTCAAGATGCCCCAGCATGTTCTTTGAATCAATCTCCATAAAACCACCAAGAAAACAAAATATTTTGTATGTATATAAATTTTGTGTATGTTTGTGGCTGCGTTCAAAATCTTGGTTCTGCGCCAAGCTCTGTCAGAAATCGCCTTGCGATTTCTGAGCACACTAAGAAATTCGCTTCGCGAATTTCTGGTGCACCAGAAACGCTTCGCGTTTCTAAGTGTGCTCAGGAACCTTTGGTTCCTGACATGCTGGGTTCCTTTCTCCTCCCCATACAGAGTTAAGGGGAGGAGAAAGGAAGTCGGACACAGTCCGACCGCAGAATCTAAAGAGATTTTGAACGCAGACAATAAAAACCAATAATTTTATAAATAAAGCCACAACCTCTTCCTTTTCTAAGAATGTGGGTAGTTGCTTACCCGAGAACCAATGGAGGCAAATTAAAATGGGAGTTTATGCAAGGATAAGGGAGCTTTGGAAAAATCCGAAGCAGAACCTGGGAGATTTATGGAAACAAAGGCTCATCCAGTGGAGGAAAGAGCCTGTTACAGTGAGGATTTCTAGACCAACCCGTCTTGACAGGGCGCGCTCTCTTGGCTATAAAGCAAAGCCAGGAATAATAATGGTTAGGCAACGCGTTTCAAGAGGAAAAAGGCAGCGTCCAAAGTTCAGTGGAGGAAGAAGGTCCAAGCACATGAGGAGAAAAAAGGTTCTGAGCATGAACTACCAGCAAATAGCAGAGCAGAGGGCAGCAAAGAAATATCTAAACCTTGAAGTGCTTAACTCATACTGGGTTGGCCAGGATGGAAAACACTGCTGGTATGAAGTCATACTTCTTGACAAGGAGCATCCTGCCATAAAATCTGACAAGAATCTTTCTTGGATAGCAGAGAAGCAGCACACAGGAAGAGCTTTTAGGGGGCTGACTGCTGCTGGAAAGCGCTCAAGGGAAGATTTGGTCAGGAAAGGAAAGTAATTTTTTGAATTCATTTCTTATTTGAATTTAAACTTGATGCTGATAAGATAAATTCAACTTTGCTGTGTTGATACGCTTCCGGTCAGTATAACTGACTTTTTATTTCCCTCCCCTTAATAGATAGGTGAGGGAAATAAAAACCTGACGGAGTCAGGGCGGAAGCGTCTCAACGATTACTCATTTAAGTTGACTTAACCTGCTGGTAAAAAGGCTTATAAATATACTTATCTTACTAAGTGGCTTATGGGGGAAAAAAAGGCATATCTTTTTATGGAAAAAGTTTGGAAGGGACTTTGGTATGGTTTAAGTTATGATGGAATAACTTATTTTGAAACACCACGTTCAGTTGCAGAGAGCTTGTGGGAATTGAGAGAAAAGGGGTATGATGTAGTATATTCAGATGTGCCATTAAATGAGCTTTTTCCACAATCAAAGGATAAATACAGAGAAATTCGTGATGGAGCAAAGCAGATACTTGCGGCAGCTGAAGCTGAATTAGCACATTGGAAAAAATATCCTGGTTTACGACCATCAGAACTGAAACTGATTGCTGAGTTAAAAGATGCAGGTATTAAGGAGGGAGTTCTTTGGTTTTTTGATGTTGATTTATATCCCACTGAAGATTTGGAATTTCTAAGAGAACAGATGGGCAGTGCATATGCTCCCGTATCTACGTATTACCTGTCTGCAGGTAGCAAGAAAAGACTAATCGGAAGGATTGCTATAAACCAGTATGCAGCTGTTTTAAAATACTTCATAGAGCCATTGTCACTCAGAAACGCAAGAGATGATGAAGCAAAGGAATTTTCTAAAATAGGAGTGCCATTAAGTGATAGAGATTTAGAGTATCTTATTGAAAAAGGAATAAAAATTTAACACAAAACAAATTCCATTTAAGTAAAAAGATTTCTTTAATACAATTATCTAAAAATCAAAGAATTTATATAAAACCAGGATTGTCCAATCTGACATGATGGAGCTGGAAAGAACATTCTTGGCCAAGTTTCTTCCTAAAGGGTTAAAGGATTGTAAGTCTAAAGAGATTATTGACATCTACATTCCTGAATCAGCCGTGCATCCAACGCTAAGGATACGCAAGCACGGGGACTCTTACGAAATCACAAAGAAAGAGCCAGTAAAGGAAGGAGACTCATCCCACCAGCATGAGCAAACAATAAGTCTCAGAGAAGCAGAGTTCAAGGAACTTGCAGAGTTAGAGGGCAAAAGGCTTCACAAAATAAGATATTACTATGACTCTGATGGAAGAACAGCAGAAATAAAAAGAGCAATTGAAGAAAAT
>CAYGWL010000177.1:0-7131 GCA_964353575.1 uncultured Methanosarcinales archaeon
TTCTTTGATACAAAACTGGAATAAAAAAGAAGGGGGATCTACTTGTACTCTTGGGCAATTATGTAGCGCAAAATCGATTTGTGCTCCTTCAGAAACAAATCCTTCAGTAAAGGAGTGTTCAGAAGTAGTAGGATATCTTTGCTCTGATTGTGATGCTGGAGAAGTGTGTGAAGGACAACTACGTTTTGCTAAGTGTGTTCCTGGAGTAGCTCCAACAAACGTTCCAACAGGCACAGATATTCCTGCAGGACTTCCGTGTAATGAAGAGGAAAATGGTCGTTGTTTTGAAACACGTGACTGCGTTAAGGTAGATGATAACGTTATTTATGGAGTTGTTGATGATACTTTAGGAAAATGTGTAACTGGAGAGCTTTGCTGCAAATCAACAGATCAAGGCACTCCAACTCCTACTCCAACTCCTACCCCTACCCCTCCACCTCCGGCTCCCTGCATTAATGATTGCACTGCGGAAGGTCAGAGGGAGTGTGTTGGCGAAAGCTCTTATAAGGAATGCGGAAAGGATGCAAACAGCTGCTTGAAATGGACAAAAACAGGAAACTGCCAAAAATTCTACAAATGCGATGCTGGAATGTGTGTTGTTTCATGCATTGACCAGGACGGTGATGGCTATGGGCAGGGCCCTGACTGTCAAGGAGATGATTGCAATGACAATGATGCAGACATAAATCCTGGTGCTGATGAGGAGTGCGATGGAATTGATAATAACTGCAACAGCAAGATAGATGATGGCACAGAGCAGTTTAATTCATGGGATCCCTGCGGCAAGACCAACTGCTGCCCAGAAGCAAGTGACTGCCTTGTTGATGCTGGAGGAAACTTCGGCAATAACTATAAACCAGAAAAATATTATACAAGCCAGAAGCCGAGATGCATAGCTGATAACCAGTTTATTGGAGACCACCTTTGCCAGGAGGGTGAGTGGATTAGCAGGACAGGAGCAATTGCCTCCCAGCTTATAGAGCTTGCAGCAGACTCCACAAATTACAGCCTCTTTTGCGGCAGCTATAACCAGACCTTGAATAATTATGCCTTTTTGGTTGGAAGTGAGTTTGTTGATGAAAAATACATCCTTAACTGCAAAATCAATGGAGTAGATGTTCCCTGTGTCAACAACTTTTGCGTTTTAGAGTATAATGAGGGTGTTGTAGGAGGCGTATCCCTTAATCTTCCTTTGAGCAGCAAGAACTTTTTAGAAGCGCTCAAGTACACGGGCAACTGCAACAGTGCTGTGAGCAATAAAGACGGGCAGTTCAATCCCTGCTCAACAAAGAATGTTTGGTTCAATTCCAAGCATACCTCCATAATATTCAGCAATGAAGAGGTAAGCTTGAGGCCAACCAACTTTTTAGATGTTTTTGTGGACTTTTTTAAGGACCCAATCAAGTCCCTTCTTAAGCTCCTTGACTTGCCTACAAGGGCTAAGGCAGAGATAACAGCAAGCAATGTTTATGTGCTTGAAGGAGAGAAAGATATTACAGCAACCATGGAAAGAGTATGCAAGGCAGATTTTGAGAGCGCTATTGTTGTAAGCTATTCAGGCATAACCACAAACCTTTGCGAAGAGATAAAGGAGGCATTCCCAGGAGCGTGCATTGAAAAGGATGGCAAGTATTATGTTTTGGCTGACGATAGTGCGGAACTTTTTAGATACTGGAATGATTTGACTGCGAAGCTGAGGATAAGCTAACGAAATATTTAAAAACTTCGAAAAAGATTGTGAGTAAAAAAGAGGGAAAATGATTAAAAAGATTGTCTTTGTCTTTGTTATAATCTGCCTCTTGCTGGGAGCCTCTTACTTTGTGAGAACACTCATCAAACCAGCACCCAATGAGGTTGAGAATGAGATGCAGAGCATAGATGAGCAGATTCTTGCTAGTGGAGAGATATATGAAGTTCAAAGGCTTGAGGAAAGTGGAGTGCAGGCAGGTGATTTGCTTGAGAGCACAGGAACAGCGCTTACAGGCAATAAGCCGGAATTCAGCTTTGACAAGATAAGAATAAGATATTACTACATAGCATTTCCCTGTTTTGATGTTATAAGAGCTGTTGATGAAAAGCTCGGAAACTATGCTGAGATAGAGCATGTTGAGGATGTTAATGCTTATTCACAGGAACAAACAGATGCAATTCTTGAGAATTGGGGCAACCATGTGCCAGAGGAGGAGTTTCTTGGCGAGACAAGGCAGTTCCCAATGGTTATATATTACGGTCCTGGAATTATTGAGGAGAATGGCGTCCAAAGGAAGATGGAGGCAATAGAGGACGGCAAGCCAGGATTTGTTGTTGTTAACACAAGGGCTTCAGCGTGCTGCGAGAAGTGCCTTATGTTCTCAGCATGCCAGAGCTTGACAAAACCGCCAAAGGTTTGCGAGCAATATAATTACCCAATAAGGAGATTGAGTGTTGATATAGAGCCAACACTGCCAGGAGAATGAAAAAAGCAATCCTGATTATAATTGCGGCAATGGCAATAATGTGCGCAATAAATGCCGGAGCGTATCTTGAGGGCAACCCAGAGCTCTCTATTGGCTGCAAATGCTTTGTGGGGCATGAATGCTATAATGGAAAGGACTATGACTTTGACCGTGTTGTGTGCATAGAACAATTCTGCGGGCCATGCGATGAGTCCTGCAGAACATGGAATAATAAAACAAAAGCATGCTGGAGTTGCGGAGAGTGCGGCAGTGTTGACAAGGATAATGACGGATATGGAGGAGCTGGATGCAAGGGGCCTGACTGCAATGATAATAACGCATTAATAAACCCTGGCAGGAAGGAATTGTGCAATGATATTGATGACAACTGCAACAACGAGATAGATGATGGACTTGAGCGATACACTGCAGATGGTTCTGCAAATGATTGCTGCCAGGAAGCAAGTGACTGCCTGAATGCTGAAGGAAAATGCGTTGTCTCAGGATACTATGACTATGATTACCTTTGCGTCAATGGCAACTGGACATCAAGAACCAGCTATTTGGCAGCACCGCTCCTGAAGTTTGCACAGAACAGAAACGAAAAGAATCTCAGCCTTTTCTGCGGCAACTACAGCCAGACACTTAACAACTATGAATACGGAGCAAGTCTTGGAACCCTTGCTGGAACCATTGCTGCAACATTCTTTGAGCCAAATGGACGCTGCGGAGCAATTCCCTGCGCAGACAGTATATGCGTGCTAAAGCTGAAGGATGATTTCGTACTTGTTGGAGTGTCCATGAATGGCGCATTCACTACGGAAGGCCTTAACGAGTTCCTGCAATACCAGGGCGACTGCAGTGCTGCCTTTGATGCATCAGACGGAAATTTCCACTCATGCAGCCCAAGAACACTGTCACTAAACACAAAATTCAACCTCCTAATTTACAGCACACAGGAATTCCAGCTCAGTGAAGATTCAGACCTATGGGAAGATTTTGCTTATTTCATAAGAAGCTCTGTAGAAGAGATATATGCTACATTCAACAAACCAAAAGAGCTTATGAGGGTCATAACTCCAAACAGGCTTTATCTCTTGCAGCAGGAATCAAGAAACATATTCGGCTTAATTCAACCAAGCATAAAAAGAGGCGACTCAAAGAAGGAGGTTCTGGCAATAAGATACTCCAACTTTTTAACAGACATATGCGCAGAAATAAATGAAGTCTCACCAGGAGCATGTCATGCTACAAACACCACTAAACTCATTACTGGAGAAAGAACTGTGGGCACTGAAGAAAAGAAAGAGCTTTTTGAGATATGGGCAGACATAACAGCAAAGCCAAGGATAACAGGCAATGTAACACCATGCGTTGAGGAAGCCAAATCTTATGCCACTACAGCACTTGGCACTGGGTGCTGCTTTGGGCTAAAGCCAATGAATGGAGGAGATGGCAGGATTGTCTGCACCAAATGCGGAAACGGTGTGTGCGGTCCAGGAGAGACAGAACAAAACTGCCCAGACTGCGTAAATGCTACAGGATGCGTTGGAGAAGGAGGCTCTTATGCTGCAGGCAGCGGCCAGAGTTGCTGCGAAGGACTTGAAGCCATAGGATGCAAAGCTCCTGACAGCAATGGAGCTTGTCCACAGACTGAATGCACAAATAGAATTATTTGCACTGATTGCGGAGATGGGCAATGCGGTTTTGGAGAGAACAAGTGCAACTGCCCTGATTGTAATATTGGAGAAGCATGTCCTGGTCCAGGCACTCTTGTTAGTGCTGACCAAACTTGTTGCAATGTTCCTAACCTTATTAAAATTAATAATAGTGTGTTAAGTCAAAATGGTGAATGCACACCACCGACTGGCGAAATTTGTAATAAATGTGGCAATAACATTTGTGAAGGAGAATTTAAGGAGAATTGGTGCAACTGCCCGCAGGATTGCGGCAATCCCTAAAAATGAATAAAATGAACAAAAAATCCCAGATAACATGGTTCATAATAATTGGAATAGTTGTTATATTCATAGCCGGAGCATTCTTTTATTACGCAAGGACAATACTCACCAATCTGCCTAACATGGAAGTCAGGGGTGTTGAGCCGGTAAATGACTACATAATAAACTGCATAGACCAGACAGCAACAAGGGCAATTGAGCTTGTTGGAAAGCAGGGCGGCTATATATTTGAAAGACAAGGCGGACTGGTGAAGGATTTCAGTGATGCGTATAAAGGAAAGTTCTTCATTCCCTACACAGACCAGAACGGAGTAACTTACGAGGTTGCTTATGGAATAAGTAAAAGGGAGAGGGATTACATGATATACAAGGCAGATACTCCGGGCTATCCTTGGGAAGGTTTTCCAGGAGTCCCTCCCAACTATAAGGGGCTTTTTGGCGATTCAGAGCTTCCTGTGCTTTACAAAAAGGATGGGCCATTCTCAATACAGGCAGAGATTGAAAGCTATATAAACAAAAAGTTGGTAGAGTGCTTGGATTTCTCTGTTCTTGAGGGCTATGAAATAATCGCACCAGCAGAATTCAAAACAGATGTTAAAATAGCGAAAAATGATGTTGTAATATCAGTAAATTATCCTGTTCAGATAAAGACAGCCACTGAAACAAGAAACCTTGATGAGTTTAATGTGAAGAAGAATATCCGGCTGAAGGCGGTTTATGATTTTACAAAAGATTTAATAAACCTTGACAACACAGACATAAGCTTTGACATTAAAAAAAGCTCCGAAGGAATTTCCTCAAACAAGAAGGAAGATGTATACGTGCATGATGACATAATAATAATAAAGGACAAGACTTACGAGTTTTGGTTTGCAAGGCAGAACAGGCCTCCTGCGCACAATCCCTCCGGAGAACATCAGGACCCTGATGAAGATACGCTCACCACGCAAGCTGATGAAACAGGTGTAGTTGTTTGTGTCAATGACGGACAATATAGTGATTGTGTACCAACATACTCAAATTAATTAAAATGAAAAAAAAGATGCTTTTAGCAATGCTTGTAATAAGCGCACTTATCATTATTTCTAATGTTAATGCTGAGTGCTGCATAAACCCAGGAGCACCTCCAATAATGATATGTACAGAAATAGCTGAAGGTGACTGCTGCCCAGCCGATACATATTTGGAATATTACACCGCACACAGCGGCCCAACAACTGTTACAGAATGCAAGAACAGCTTTTCTGTGTCGGGCAGTTGCAATGCAAAAGATGCCTGCATAGATGGCTGCTGCTGTTATGCTGAGGTTAGCGGTGAATTTACTGAAGCAGGGATTATAACCCAATCAGAGTGCGATTCATACCAAGGGATTTTTGATGTGACCATAGCCACTCCAGAAGGCTGCATAAGCACATGCGGGGCTTTGGGTCCTGAGATTCCTTCAGAAATGTGCACAAACCCAGCGCCGCAAATAATATCAGAAAACATAATGGGAGAGAAAGCAGTTAAGGTATCTTGGGAAGACTGGAGCAAAGCCACTCCATGCCAGCCAGAATCTTTCACAATATCAAGATGTAACGGCACAGCATGCCAGAACTTCATAGAACTGGCAACCACCGCTGATTCAGTGTTGGTTTATGATGATGATTCACCAAGCCTGCGATGGAATAAGATATACACATACAAGGTAACTGCTCATTATGATACAGGAAGCTTCAGCAACACAAGCAAAGTAGAATTGGGTGACATGGAATGCTGGTACCATTATGATGCTACTGGTTTCTGCATTGTTAACATGACATATGAGATGGAGCCATACAAGCCATACCTTGTCAGCTATGGATATAATGGATTCCAAGCAGGAGAAGCAAATTTCAGGCAAAAAGTCCAAACAAGATTTGAAAATAATTTCAACAGACCATTCCACTGCGATGCCCAAAATAAGCTCATAGTAGACGGGGATGCATGCCCCTCAGGACAGATTTGTGCTATACGCCATGGCGCCACTGACTATTGCATAGTTGAAACCGTATGCAGAACCTCTGGCATGCCATTCAACCTCTTCAACACAAAAGAAAAGTGCGAGGTAAACTACTGCTTCTTTGACAGAAGCTACACAAATGTCAATGACTGCTATGACTGCATGCCTTACATGAGCTGTTACGATTATAAATCAGAAGCCGCCTGCAAAACAGATAATTGTGGCGTGGGAAATAATTGCACTTGGCGCTACACAAATGTGGAACTGGGAATAGGTGTGTGCGCTGACACTTCAAAGGACAACTGCAGATGGTGCGACCTTGCAGGAACACCAGGAATGCAGAACCTTGAAGCATACAACTATGTCTTTGACAGATGCACGCAGAAGAGGGTTAATGCATTGTCAACAGACAAGAAACAATGTGAGTATGTCCCAAGAGGACCAGTTGCTTTAATAAGTTTTGAATGAAAATAAGAAAAAAGAGAAATACAGGAAAATAAGAAAAATGAGAATTACGAAAAAAACAGCAATGCTGGCATTTATGGTTCTGATTTTGTTAGGCGTAAGCGCGCTTGCCCAAGCAGATATAGTGGAGAAGAGACTGCCAACAATAAAGGCAGAATTTGACCAGTCGGTTACTTTAATCAACTATAACTTAACTAACAGCTCCGGAAAGAGCATTGGCTTGGAGATTGTTTACAGAAGCCTTAACGAGCAGCTCTTCAAGTTCAAGCCAGAAAAGGAGCTGGCAGAC
>CAYGWL010000178.1:0-5871 GCA_964353575.1 uncultured Methanosarcinales archaeon
AAAAAATAAAAATAAAAAAAAAAAAAACAAAAACAATAACAAAAAATAAAAATAAAACAAAGAAAAAAATAAAAACAAAAACAATAAAAAAAATAAAAAAATTAAAGCATAATAAAAAGGAGGGAATGATAAAATGCAACAACCAATGTCGCACCAGATGATGGGTTACGACCGGGCAATCACCATGTTCAGCCCTGACGGAAGACTGCTGCAGGTGGAATATGCCAAAAAAACAGTCAAACAGGGAAGCACTGCCATTGGAATGGCATGCAAGGACGGGGTATTGCTGCTGACAGACAAGAGAATAGTTGACTCTTTAGTTGTTCCGGAAGCTGTTGAAAAGGTGTGGGAGATAGACGAGCACATGGGAGCAACCGCGTCAGGAATACTCTCAGATGCCAGAATACTTGTTGAAAGGGCGCAGCTAAGGGCGCAGCAGCACAAAGTGACCTATGACTCGCCAATAGATGTGCTGAGCGTTGTAAAGGACATATGCAATCTAAAGCAGCTTTGCACACAGAGCGGCGGCTTGAGGCCATTTGGAGTTGCCCTGCTCATAGCTGGAGTTGACGAAGCAGGCATCAAGCTCTTTGAAACAGACCCAACAGGGATATACTTCCAATACAAGGCAAGCGTTATCGGAGAAGGAGAAACAGTCATTGAAGAAATACTGCACAAGGAATACAAGGAAAGCATGAGTGTTGAAGACGGATTTAAGCTGGGCTTAAGAGCCCTGCAAAAGTTCCTTGGAAAAGACTTCAACATTGAAAGAGTTGACGGAGCATGCGTAATGGCTAACGAAAAGAAATATATAAAGCTCACGCGCCAGAAAATAGAAAGCCTGCTTGAAAACAGGACAGCAAAGAAAAAGTAAACAGGATTAGTAAACATGGTTAAGGGAAACCAGTTCTACAAAAAAGAAAGGCTTGACATAAACCTCGCCAGGATAAAAAAAGCAGGACAGAACTTTGAGATTGTCATAGATGCAGATAAGGCTGTTGACTACAAGGCAGGAAAAGCTGTTGAGCTCAAGGAAGTGCTTGCTGCTGAGCACATATTTTCAGATGCCCAAAAGGGCATGATTGCATCAGAAGCACTCATGGCAAGCACCTTTAACACATCAGAGCCCCTGAAGGTGGCAGAGATAATACTCAAGCAGGGAGAGATACAGCTAACCTCTGCTTACAGGGAAAAGATAAGGGAAGACAGGAAGAAAAAGATAATTGACATAATACACAGGAACGCTGTTGACCCAAAAACAGGATTGCCTCACCCACCGCAAAGGATAGAAGCAGCCATGAAAGAAGCCAAGGTGCACATAGCAGAGTTCAAGAAGGCAGAGGACCAGGTGCAGGACATAATAAAAAGCATCCGCGCAATAATACCAATAAGATTTGAAAAAAGAAAAATTGCTGTTAAGATTCCTGCAAGCTATGCTGTGCGCTCATACCCTCTTTTGAAAAACTTTGGGACCGTAACAAAAGACGAGTGGCAGAGCGACGGAAGCCTTATTGCTGTTGTTGAGCTTCCAGCAGGCATGCAGCAGGACTTCATGGACGAGATAAACAAGTTCACCAAAGGAGAAGCTGAAATAAAAATAGTGAAAGAGTAAAATAAGAAGGAAGAATAATAATAACGGAATAAATAATAAAAATAATAACAAAAAAATAAAATAAAAATAACAAAAAAAACAATAAAAAAAGCAATAAAAAAAATTAAAAAACAAAAAATAACAAAAACAATAACAATTAAAAAAATAAAAATAACAATTAAAAAAGGAGAAAAAAATGGGAACACTTTTAGTGAACGATAAAGAGATTGTAACGCCTGGAGAGGTGGTTGCAGAAGGAATTGACTACCTGCCAGCAGAGGGGACATTCAGAGAGGAGAACAAGATAATATCCTCAAAGCTCGGACTGGTAAATGTATCAGGAAGGCTCATCAAGATAATACCGCTCTCAGGAAAATACCTTCCAAATCCTGAAGACACAATCATTGGAAAGGTAACAGACATAACCATAAGCGGATGGAGGGTTGACCTCAACTCAGCATATCATGCAATGCTGTCAATGAAGGAAGCAACCCCAAGATACATTCCAAGAGGAGCGGACCTCACAAAATACTTCACCGTCGGAGACTACCTTCTGACAAAGATAATAAACGTGACATCACAAAACCTTGTTGACTTAACTATGAAAGGGCCAGGGCTGAAAAAACTTGGCGAGGGCAGGATAATAGCCATAAACACAAACAAGGTGCCAAGGGTAATAGGCAAGGCAGGCTCAATGGTGTCTTTAATCAAGAGCTTGACTAACTGCAACATAATAGTTGGACAGAACGGTGTTGTGTGGCTATCAGGAGAGCCAAAAGAAGAGATAAGAGCAGTTAAGGCAATACGCCTCATAGAGGCAGAAGCGCACATACCAGGACTGACAGAAAGGGTGCAGAAGCTGCTGGAGGGGAAGAAATAAAATGGCTTACAACAAAAGATTAGACGGAAGGGCTTTTGATGAAACAAGGCCCATAAAGGCAAAGACCGGAATCATAAAAAGAGCAGACGGCTCTGCAAGCTTCCAGATAGGAAACACCATTGCATACGCTGCTGTTTATGGACCTCGTGACTTATATCCAAGATTCATGCAGGACCCGACAAAGGGCAAACTTAGGTGCAGATACAACATGCTTCCATTCTCAGGAGCAGGAGAAAGGGTAAGGCCTGGAGGCTCAAGAAGGTCAAAGGAGATATCAATGGTTACTGAAAAGGCTCTGCTACAGGCACTCAACCTTGACGATTTCCCAAATGCTGTTGTTGACGTATTCATAGAACTGCCCCAGACAGATGCCGGAACAAGATGCGCGGGCATATGTGCTGCATCAATGGCATTAGCGGATGCAGGAATATCAATGAAAGACCTTGTCACTGCGGTTGCTGTAGGAAAGGTGGATGACAAGATACTTGTTGACCTCAACTATGATGAGGAAAGCTATGAAGGCGATGTTGCTGACATACCAATGGCAATGCTTCCAAGAACAGACAAGATATCACTGCTGCAGATGGACGGGGAGATAACAAAAGAACAGCTTCTGCAGGCAATTGAGATGGGTAAAAAGACGTGCAAAAAGATTTACGAAATCCAAAAACAGGCACTAAAAGAAAGGTTTAAGGTAAAAAATGAATGAACTAAAAAATCACATAATGAGAATGCTCTCACAGAACACAAGATACGACGAGAGAAAACTGGACGAGTTCAGAAACATTGTCCTGGAAACAGGCGCAACAAAGAATGCTGAAGGCTCTGCAAGGGTGAAGATAGGGGACACAGAGGTAATAGCAGGAGTGAAGCTGTCAATAGACAAGCCATTCCCGGATGTTCCTGACCAGGGGCTCCTCATGGTTAACACAGAACTGCTGCCCTTGTCATCACCAGAGTTCGAGGCAGGGCCGCCAGGTGAGAAATCAATAGAAATAGCGCGTGTAGTTGACAGAGGCATTAGGGAATCAAAGATGCTTGACCTAAAAAAGCTGCTCCTTGAAAAAGGAGAAAAGGCATGGATGATATGCGTGGACATAGTGACCATAAACGATGCAGGAAACATACTGGATGCAGCAGCACTTGCAACAGTGGCTGCCTTAAAGAGCGCGAGAATGCCAGAGTACGATGGAACAATAATTGACTACAAAAAGCTCACAAACAAGAAGCTTCCCATAAGCAAGACACCAATAAGTGTAACAGTTATAAAGATAGGCGACTTCTTCCTGGTTGACCCAACAGAGGAAGAGGAAAGCATACTGGATGCAAGGCTTACAGTGGCACTTAACGGCGACAAGATATGCGCAATGCAGAAAGGAGGGGATGCGCTGCTTTCAGTAAAGGACATAGAGACAATGGTTGACCTGGCAAGCGCAAAATCCAAGGAGCTCCTGAAAAAGGTGGAGTAGAAAAAGGTTGAACAAGATGGCAAAAAAGGAAAAAGCAGAAAAGGAAGAAGAAATGGAATACACAAAGTATGAAAAAGCCAGAATGCTCGGCGCAAGGGCTTTGCAGATATCAATGGGAGCGCCAGTGCTTGTAAGCATTTCAAAAGAGGAAATGGAGCGCATAGCCTATGACCCATTAAAACTGGCAGTAATGGAGTTTGAAAAAGGAGTTCTCCCAATAACAGTCAAGAGACCAATGCCAGGAAGAAGGAAGACGGCTTCTTAGAAAAAATTTATATTTTATTAAATTTTAATAATTTTAATTTATGTCTTTATTGGCTCATAAAAGGTTTGCACTGTTAAGGCATATATATTGTTATATGTATTGTCTTTCACAGGCACTATATAATGCACTCTTGTCCCAGATTCAGTATGTTCAACCATTTCTTCTTCTACCATAAGAAGTTCATCAATACTAAAGCCGTGGCGAATTAAAAAATCCTGGCGCTTTTTTTCAGCATCTTCAGGTGTAGATCCTTTAATTTTTGAATTTTGAGGGTTGACATATATTGTTAAGCTTTTGTCACCAACATAATTTGGCCGGATAGTAACACTGCCCACTTCACCTTCAGCAACCCATCCCTTTGCACCTTCAAAAGACAAATCCACTTTTTTAAGGTATTCAATAAGCTCTGCCTGGATTCCTGGACGGGCTTGTATAATCAAATGGTCTTTTTCAATGAGTTCAGTCAGAGAATATATTGTCATGTGCATGGACAGAAGCAAGCTAATATAAAAAATTAACGCAAAGTCTTAAATAACATCATGTGTTGTCTATAAATTGTGACGAAAAGAGATTTTGATAAAAACATTCTTTATTCCGGTTTATAGTAAGATAGAATATACAGATTAGGATTCTTGGCTCTGCCTGCAGGATGGAGCAGGATTGTGTATTTTTCCTCTACTCCAGGAGCTGTGTCATCAACTTTCCGGACAGATTTCTTATCCCGAACCACTGCAACGAGCTCGTCAAGGCCAACACCATTATAATCACGAAATTCTTGCTCACCAATATTTTCTTCACGCGCTTGATAAAAATTAGGCATAGACCTTAGTTGATGATGTCCATAACCAGGTCTGATTGTTATCTGCTTTTTATTACCCTCAGCAACCCAGCCATCGCCATCCAAGCACAGGTCTGTTCTCTGAAGAATATTAGAAAGTTCTTCACGCTTCTTAACAGAAGGCGAAATAGTCAAACGGCCTTCCTTAATCATACGAGCAAGTAACATATAAATAAGATAATGTGGTTAATTATAAAAATGTTGCTATAACAAAGAAAGATTGGCTTTTATCTTCTGAAGCCTCCATGTCCCTGTCTCTTTTCCGTCCTGCTCCTATGCTGGCTGCCTCTTATTTTAGGGCGGGGCTTTTCTTTCCTCTTTTTATCAGCAAACATCACGCCTAAAAATGGCACATCTTGGGAATAATGAGAATATGAAGCTTGAAGGGCATTATATGGATATGCAGCATATAGAGAGGAATACTGCATGGTTTCAAGTGATATTAAAGAGCCTAAGGCAGCTTCAATCACTTGAGCAATGCCTGAGAGTTCTTCAACTACTCCTTGCACTCCCTCTCTCAGCACAGAGTAGGTTTCATGTATGTAAGGTCTCATTTTTGCACCGTGTTTAATAACATCCAATAAAATAAATTCACTATTTTTAGTAGATTCCTTGCCAATATACCTAGCCGATATAATCAGGAATCTCCTTGAAGCCAACAGCAAAATAATGCTTTTTATTGCCTCTTGGCTCTGAATAAACCGAGCCCCTGCCCAGCATCCTATTCAAAGAGCCCTGAACCCTGCCAAGGCTCCATTCCTTCCTCTTGGAAAGCTCATAAAGGGTCAAGCCCTCATTATGGCTTATAAAACTTAAAAGTTCAAGGTC
>CAYGWL010000179.1:0-9863 GCA_964353575.1 uncultured Methanosarcinales archaeon
TAATGAACATAACTGATGTTGGCCACTTAACCTCTGATGCTGACGAAGGAGAGGACAAGCTTGTTAAGGCACTCAAAAGAGAGGGCAAAGAACTTAATGAGAAATCAATGATGGAGCTTGCTGAATTCTATACAAAGGCATTCAAGAAAGACATCAAAAGGCTTAACATACTGGATCCAGACATATGGTGCAAGGCAACAGAGCACATCAATGAGATGATAGAGCTTAACAAGAAGCTGGAAAAGAATGGATACACATACAAAACAAGCGTTGGCTTAATTTACAATACTTTAAAGTTTAAGAATTACGCCAAGCTTGCAAAACTTAAGCTAAAGGACTTAATGTATGGAAAAAGGGTTGAGAAGGATGAAGAGAGAAGGAACCCTTCTGATTTCGCCCTCTGGATAACCAATCAGCCAAAGCAAATAATGCAGTGGGACAGCCCGTGGGGAAGGGGCTTTCCAGGATGGCACCTTGAGTGCTCTGCCATGTCAATGAAGTATTTAGGAGACACATTTGACATACACTGCGGAGGAATAGACCACATACCTATTCATCACACAAATGAGATTGCACAATCAGAAGGAGCAACAGGAAAGAAGTTTGTGAATTACTGGCTTCATGGAGAGTTCTTGATACTGGACAAAGAAAAAATGGCAAAGTCAGGGGAAGGCTTTATAACACTGCAAACGGTTGTTGACAAGGGATTTGACCCCCTAAGCTACAGGTATCTTTGCTTGACAGCACACTACAGGTCGCCATTAGACTTTAGTTGGCAAAACCTCAAGTCAGCCGGCAATTCTTTCCAGAAATGGAAGGAAAGGGTAAGGGAGATAAAGAAAGCAAAGGGCAGTAAAGGAGAAGAACAAGTTAGCACTTATAAAAAGGAATTCTTTAATTTAATAAACAATGACTTAGACATGCCAAAAGCTCTGGCACTTTCATGGGGAGTCATAAAGGACAAAAAGCTCGGAAGCAAAGAAAAATACGACTTGTTGCTTGATTTTGACAATGTCTTTGGTTTGGGTGTTAAAGAAATAAAGGAAGAAGAGGAACTTCAAAAAGAAGTAATGGAACTCATAAATAAAAGGGAGACTGCAAGAAAACAAAAAAACTACAAGCTTGCTGATGAAATAAGAAAGCAATTGAAGAACAAAGGCATAATCCTTGAGGACACGCCTGAAGGCGTGAGATGGAAAAGAATATAAGCAGAAAAAGATTATATACTTCCAAAAAAGATTTAGAACCGAAAGGAGGGACGGTAAAATGGATTGGGATATAAGAGAAATACCGGGGCTGGGTGGGCTTGTCAACAGATTTTTTCCTCAGTTCGAGCCGAGCCAAGAGGAGAGTGAATTTCTGGGATTTAATGACTATGCATATGGCAAGCAGATGTCTATTGTAGTAAAGAAACTTAAAGGCAGGATATTGGCAACAAAAGAACTTGGAGAGAAAGAGGATTTTACAAGAAGAGCAGTAGGCTTGGGGCTGATGGAATACAGAGCTCCTGGATACATACTGACTTGTCGCGGAAGGAGGCTTGCTAGATATTATGATGGTATGAAGTTTTACAGCTTGACTCCGTTTGGACAAGAAATACTTGATGAACTTATGGGCCGTGGCAGTAGTTTAACGCGGCAAGGGGACGGAGGGCAGGTTTAAGTAATAAAATTCATTAACTTTTTCCATAGCACCATCAATAAACGAGAAAAATCTTTCCTCGCCAATTGTTTTTTTTATTAAAAAGTAATATAGCAGCTCGTTTGTGAGCGTGGCTGGTTTTTTCTTCCTGTTGTAGTGCCAGGTTAAGCGGAATATGTTATCTGCTACACCATAGCAAACATATCCAAGGAAAGACCAGCTTGCTCCCTTCACACCCAGCTCAAGAAGAGGATTATAATGGTTAAAGCCGGTTCCCTTATAAGCAAGGTAAGTGCTCGCCGCGCCAATGATGCCCAGCCATATCTCTGCGCTCCTTTGCACTTTGTCTTTGCTTAAAAAAGCGCTTGGATCATCTGAGAAGTATCTTTCCTTGACATTGCTGTTTGCATAACCTCCAATAGTTCCTCTAAGGGGTATCAAAAAAACATCTTTTAATGTCCATTTGGATTTTCTCACTTCTCCAACAGCAACAGGTGCTAAAGAGCTTAAAGCATCAATCTTATCATTCAGACTCATGCAGACAGCGAATATGTATTGTTTTTTAAATATTGTTGTGGCTCAACCGAAAAGCTTTTTAATGGGTTCAGATTGCCTTTATCACAAGGGGTGGTTGAGGAGGTAAAAAATGAAGCTTAAGTCTAACCAGCGTTTGCAGAAAAGCGAACCAACACCGGAAGAGGCAGAGTTCTTGAAGCAGTATGGCCCCAATCTGGGTTATGTTTTACGGGACTGGGATGGAAAATGCCCAGAGATGCATTTGAGAGATGCATATTATACATTTAGGTATGGAAGTGGTTCAGAAACACCAGAAAGAAACAATCATTTTGAGGAAGACCTGAGTACAGCAGAAAGGCTTGGTCTAGTTGCTATTGTTGGCTCAAGTGAAGAAAGGAGTGTTACTTTAACCAAGCGCGGAGAACATCTTGCCAGAACATATGTTTAATCTTATTTTTCTATACTTATTTTAATTTCAAGCCCTTCCAGCTTCTGCTCTGCCTTTCCGAATTCAATGTTTTTTATGGCAATGGTTTCTTTAATGTCATTTTCAACAAGCTTTATCTTGTCTTGTGTCTTTTTATCGCAATCAATCACCAGTTTTTCAATTGGCGCTTTCAATGACATGCTGCTGCCTGCCTTGAATTTTCTCACAGCGCTTATTATGGAAACAGCAATGTCTCCTGCTTCTTCAGCAGTTTTATCAATCATCTTTTTGTCATGCTTAGGCCATTCGCTTCTGTGTATGCTCTTGCTGTTTTCAGCCTTGCTGAAATACAGGTTATATATTTCCTCTGTTATGTGTGGCATTATAGGTGCAAACATTTTCAGCAATGACATAAAGCTTGTGTAAAGCGTGTACTGCGCTGCCTCCCTGGTTTTGTCCTGCTTGTTGTAAATCCTGTGCTTAACAATCTCCAGATAATTGTCGCAGAATGCCTGCCAGAAGAATTTCTCTGTGTCCAACCTTACCCTGTTGAAGCTGTAGCTTTCAAAAGCATGAGTATTTTCTTTTATTAGGTTATTCAGTTTTGAAAGCATCCATCTGTCCATTAACTCTAATGCTTCTTTTTTCACTTTATTCTCTTTTGGATTGTAATCTTCCAGTTGGCTTATCACAAAATTGCTGGCGTTCCACATCTTTGTCATGAGTCTTGTGCCTGCAACAAATTCTTTCTCGCTAAACCACAAGTCCTCTCCCAGCTTTGAGCTTGCAGCCCAGTATCTCAGGCTGTCTGCGCAGTATTTTTTCATCATGTCTTTTGGGTCTATGACATTTCCTTTGCTCTTTGACATCTTCTTTCCTTTAGAGTCCAGGGCCCATCCGTGTATCATTACATTCTTCCACGGAGCCTTGTTCTCATGAAGCACTGCCTTTACAACAGTGTTGAAGAGCCAGAAGGATATTATGTCATGAGCCTGTGGCCTTAAACTCATTGGGAACATCTTCTTGAAGAATTTGTCGTCCTTTTTCCACTTCAAATTTATCTGGGGTGTTAGTGATGATGTTGCCCAGGTGTCCATTATATCCTTATCAGGTGTGAATTCCTTTGAGCCGCAATCACAAGCCTTTTTGGGTTGGGCATATAATGGGTCTACAGGCAGGTCTTTATCTTCTGCTAGAATAACTTTTTCGCATTTCTTGCAATACCATACAGGAAATGGAACACCGTAGTAGCGCTGCCTTGATATGCACCAGTCCCACTGTAAGCCATTAATCCAGCCGTCATACCTGTTTTTCATGTGCTCTGGCCACCAATTGAACTTCTTTCCTGTTTCCAAGAGTTTGTCTTTCAGGTCAAGGTATTTTATGAACCATTGTTTTGTAACCAAGAACTCTATCTCTGTTCCGCAGCGCTCATGCACATTAACAACATGCTTTATGGGTTTTTCATTTGTTAATAATTTTGCTTTTTTCAAATCTTCAATTGTCTTTTTCCTTGCTTCCTTTAGCTTCATGCCTTCATATCCCTTTGACATCAGCTTTCCGTCAGGGCTTATTATGATTTTCAATGGAAGGTTATATGCTTTATACCACTCCATGTCTGTCTGGTCACCAAAGGTGCAGCACATGACTATGCCTGTTCCTTTCTCAGGGTCTGCTCTCTCATCAGCAATTATTGGAACATAATAATCAAATAAGGGAACCTTTGCCTTTTTTCCAACAAGCTTTGTGTATCTTTTGTCTTCTGGATGGACAAATACTGCAACGCATGCTCCCAAGAACTCTGGACGGGTTGTTGATATGGTTATGTTTTCTCCATTTTCCAGTTCAAATAGAACATCAAGGAACATGCTTCCAAGCTCCCTGTCCTCAAGCTCAACCTGTGCTATTGCTGTGCTGCACTCAGGGCACCAAATTGTTGGGGCTTCTTTTTGATATGCCCTGCCCTTTTTGTAGATATCAATAAAGCTGCGCTGGCTTGTCTTGACAACCCAGTCATCTATGGTTCTGTAATACAAATTCCAGTCGCAGGATAAGCCAAGGGATGCCCATGATTCCTTCAACTCCTTTTCAGCATCCTTTGTTTCTTCCAAGCATATTTTTACAAAGTCGCTCCTCTTCATTTCAACAGCCTTCTTTCCTATCTTGTTCTCAACAAAGCGCTCTGTTGGCAGGCCATTGTCATCAAATCCAAATGGATAGAAAACGTTCTCTCCCTTCATCCAATGGTATCTTATTACCATGTCTGCCTGGCTGTAGCTGAAGGCATGCCCCATGTGCATGGCTCCTGAAACAGTCGGCGGAGGGGTGTCAACAGAGAAAACCGGCTTTTTGCTTTTAGGGTCAAACCTGTAAATGCCCTGCTCTTCCCAGTACTTCTGCCACTTCTTCTCTGCCTCCTTTGCATCATAATACTTCTGCATTTTTGCTCCTTGCTCCTGCCTTCTTCCTGAGATTTCACCTTGAATATTTAAAATTTTGGTAAAAAACATCAAACAAACTCAAGAAAGGGGCCTATGAGCTATTTAAGCAACTACCACAACAACCTGCACAAATACTGGTAAGCTCATGTTAAGCATAAGTAACCTCTAAGCATATTTAAAGGTTTTGGAAAATCAGTTGAGATAAGCGATAAATATAAATATTCCATTTCATTATACGGCAATAATATGTATAGTACCTTAAAAAACAGATGTAGTAGATTAGTGCAACAATTACGAGAAGGGCCTCTGGAATTTGAGGCTTCGATTGATGAAATTACACGGAGTTTGTGGGGAGATGGGTCGCCACTTTATAAATTCGAGCCAACATATACTCTTGGTTTTGGAGAAGGAGTAAACATTCCAAGCTACCTCTCATATATTTACTTAGATCGAAGCAACCCATGTGCAGAGGAGATATCCCAACTCTTTCAAAAAGGTCATAATATACGAATAAAAGGACAAAGTAGAGCAGTATGGGATGTTGCATGCGTTCTGCTTCTGGAACCACTTGCTCTAAGAGAGCTTTATGACGCTCAAATTGTTATTGAAAATAAGAATTCAGGAGAGATTATGAAAGAATACGATGTCCGTTTCCGATATCTTTATCCATACACTCTAGATTTTGGTTTGTTTGGGGATTCTCTGCCTGATAATCTACTGATTGCAGCGATATGCCCTGCTGGTATGATTAAACCCTTATAGAAAGTAACGCTAATAAAAATGATTTTATAAAATATGTTTCAGTCTGCATTTCTAAAAGTAAGAACTTTCTGTTTTTTGTAAAATAAAAGGAAAATAAAATAAAAAAGAGTTATACGCACCTACCGTCCGAGCATGTCATGTTAAAATCGCAGCTATACCATTTGCTTATGAAACTGGTTTCTAAGCAGGAATATTCCTTTAGGGGCTGCGTTACGTTAAACATGCAGTAGTCTGTGTAGGTGTAAGGATTTCCTCCTGAGTGGCCTGAAACCGAACCTTTAACCATAAGGTCAGTGCCTGTATCTGTGTCATTGCAGGAATCAAGGTATCCGCAATCATGTGGGCAGCTTGACCGTGTTTCTCCTCCTTCACAAGCTCCATCTTCGCAGTTGGTTTCATCAGAATCCACTGAATTGCTGCAGCCACCGTCTTTCATATCAATGGCATTATCGCCATCATTGTCCTTTCCATCATCGCACTGTATGTTTGGGTTTAGTTCGCTTGATTCTGTGAGATTATCGCAGCCAGGGTCATGAATGTCAATAGCGCCATCACCATCATTGTCCTTTCCATCATCACACTGCACATCAGGATTCAGCTCGCTGGTATCAGTTATACCACTGCAGCCAGCATCACGGAAATCAACAAAGTTATCGCCATCATTGTCCTTTCCATCATCACACTGCACATAAGGATTTAGCTCGCTGGTATCCTGTTTTGAGGAGCATCCCTTGTCATTCGGGTAGTCTATATAGCCGTCTCCATCATTGTCCTTTTTATCATTGCACGCAGAAGCTGCTCTTGAAACGAATCCTGAAATAACATCAGGTTTTAGTACTGCAAATGCTGCGAATATGATTAAAACCGCTAAAAAGCCCATCAAGAATATTTTTATTCGTTTATTCATGCTTTGTAGCACCTCTTCTTTGTGTTTTTGTTAAATTTTACTGCTGTTTTTATTTTAAAGAAATAAAGTATATATATCTTTTGTTACTGGAATGGTTAACAACTTAAAAGCATACATTTCAAAATACCAACAACAACATTAATAAATCACTCCTCTTTTCTTTGTTCTCATGGACAAGCCATGGAATATAAAGCACCAGCCAGAAAAGGTAAAGGATGTTGCTGGCCAGGATTCTGCCTTGATGGAGCTCAAGGATTTCATTGTTGATTACAAAAGGAAAAAGAAGAAGGCAGCTTTTATCTACGGCCCTGTTGGCTGCGGAAAAACGTGCGCTGTTTATGCTCTTGCCAATGAGCTGGGTTTTGAGGTTCTGGAGATAAATGCATCTGATGTTCGCAATAAGGATTCTGTTAACAGCGTCATTGGCGGTGCAACTCAACAGATGTCTCTTTTCAGCAAGGGAAAAATTGTTCTTGTTGATGAGGTTGACGGCTTGTCAGGGCATCAGGACCGGGGAGGTGTTCCTGCCCTGGCAAGATTGATTGACCAGAGCGCTTTCCCAATAGTCATGACCGCTGTTGACCCTTTCAGCGACAAGCTCAAGCCATTGAAAAAGAAGGCAGAGCTCATAGAATTCAAAATCCTTGATTACAAGGACATAGCACAGGGCTTGAAAAGGGTGTGCCAGCTGGAAAAAATAGATTTTAGTGAGGAAGACATCAAGTGCCTTGCTTCAAGGTCTGGCTCTGATATGAGGGCGGCAATAAGCGATTTGCAGACATTGACCCAGGAATCAAAGCAATTGACAAGGCAGTCAATAGACACCTTAAGCAATAGAAACAGGGATGAAAACATAAAGCAGGCTTTGATAAGAATCTTCAAGGGCTCAAGGTTTGACATAGCCATAGAGACCCTGGATAATGTTGACCTTAATCCTGATGAGTGCATGCTCTGGATAGATGAGAATCTTCCAAAGGAGTACAAGCATGCAGAGGACTTGGCAGGGGCTTATGACGCATTGTCAAAGGCGGATGTCTTTCGTGGTAGGATAAGGAGGTGGCAGCACTGGCGCTTTTTGGTTTATGTCAATGCCTTCATAACAGCTGGCGTTTCTGTTGCCAAGAAGAGCAAATACAAGGAAATTATTAATTATGAAAGAACAAAAAGGGTTTTGAAGCTTTGGATAGCAAAGCAGAGATATCTGAAAAGAAAGTCAATTGCTGAGAAGATAGCAAGAAGGACTCATTGCTCAATAAAAAAGGCTGTTAAGGATGTTTTTTATTATAGGGTGATTTTTAAGAGAAACAAGGAGATGGCGCAGGCAATAGCTGATTGCCTGGAATTGGACAATGAAGAGGTTGAGTGGCTCAAGAAATGATGGAAATCAAGAATTTTAATAAGTTTTATAAAGAATAATAAAAACATTAATTAAAAATAAGTGTTAATGAAAATAAAAGAGAAGAATGGCAGACCTCAGCATTAATGACAATACAATCTTTTGCAAGAAGAAGGGATTTGTCTATCCAAGCTCTGAGATATATGGAGGACTTGCTGGCTTCTGGGATTTTGGACCATTGGGTGTTGAGCTTCTCAGCAACATAAAATCAAGCTGGTGGAAATACTTTGTTCAGGATAGGGAAGACATGGCTGGCTTGGAAGCAAGCGTAATCTCCCATCCAAGGACATGGAAGGCATCTGGCCATATAGAAAACTTCAAAGACATCTCAATTCAATGTAAAAAATGCAAGAAGATTAACAAGATTGAGAAGGGAGAGCTGGGAATAGCCAAGTGCGAGTTCTGCAATGGAGAACTTGATGAGAAAACAGCAAAAGAGCTGAATCTTCTTTTCAGCACCATTGTTGGTCCTGAAAATGGCGTGACTGCTTATTTAAGGGGAGAAACCGCCCAGGGAATATTCCTTGATTTCAAAACAATTGCAGACACTTCAAGGATGAAGCTTCCTTTTGGAATAGCCCAAATAGGAAAATGCTTTAGGAACGAGATATCTCCAAGGGATTTTCTTTTCAGGTCGCGCGAATTCACAATAGCAGAGTTTGAATACTTCATACATCCTGATGAAAAGAAATGCGAACTTCTTGACAAAAGGCATCTTGATTTTGAAATAAGGCTTCTTGATGAGGAAACACAGCTCAAGGGAAAGCAGGACCTAAAAAAAGTCACAACAGCAAGCATGCTAAAGCAGAATAAGCTTGGTGAATGGCACGCTTACTGGCTTGCTGAACAAATGCTGTGGTTCAAGGAATTGGGAATAGACATAAGCAAGTTCAAGGTAAGGGAGCACACAAAAAAGGAGCTGGCTCATTATTCATCTGCAACCTTTGATATTGATTATGAATATCCCTTTGGCTCAAAAGAGGTTGCAGGAAATGCAAACAGGAGCCAGTATGACCTCAAGCAGCACATCAAGGAGAGCAAGCAAAACCTGGAAATCTTTGATGAAAAAACCAAGTCCAAGGTAATTCCAGGGGTTATTGAGCCAACATTCGGAATGGAAAGGGTTTTCTTGGCAGTTTTGGTTGATGCCTATGATGATGACAAGAAAAGGGGAAACATTGTATTAAAGCTCCATCCAAAATTAGCGCCTTATAAGGCAGCGGTATTTCCATTGCTCTCAAACAAGCCAGAACTTGTAAAAAAGGCAAGGGATGCTTACATTGATTTAAAAAAAGAATTTAATGTTTTCTACGATGCTGCTGGAAGTATTGGAAGACGCTACGCCCGTCAAGATGAAATAGGAACAAGTCTAAGTTGTACTATAGATTTTGACAGCTTAAAAGATAACACCTGCACCCTTCGTGATAGGAACACCACTAAGCAAATTCGTGTTAAAATAAAAGATTTAAAAAAAGTTATTAGAGCATTTATAGATGGAGAAAAATTTGAGAGTCTTGGGAGATTGGTTAAATGAATTCTATTATTTTCCTATCAGTCTTTTGAAAAGATATATAAATTGCTTATAATAAACCAAAGCATATGAGGGGCTGTAGTGTAACTTGGTATCACCCAAGGTTCGGGACCTTGTAATCCGTGTTCAAATCACGGCAGCCCCATTTAATTGACAGCTTTGGCTCAACTCCGGTTTCTTCTTGACAATTAAGGAGCTGCCGCGCCCTGACTCTGTCAGGGTTATTTTCTCTCCCCCTTAAT
>CAYGWL010000180.1:0-8030 GCA_964353575.1 uncultured Methanosarcinales archaeon
CACCTACGCTAGCGAGAACATACTGGCTTAGCAGTGCTTCTAGCTGGATGGATTCATCAGCACCCTCAACCATGCTGAACTCTATCTCGCCGCATTTCTCTATGAGAAACATCTTTTTCTTGTCATCTATCTCAAGGTTTATAATCTCCTTCTGTATCTGCCTTATTACATCCAATCCACTTAAACCATAGCGCAGCATTACATCCAGGAGCTTGTCCCTTGCATCCATAAACTTGTTCTTAATGGCAAGGTTCAATGCTTCCCTTATCTCTTTTGGTTTTGCAACTGAGGCAACCTCGTAGATTGTGTCCTCTGTTATGTTCTTGGAAACAGCGGCGCAGCTTTGCAGAATATTCTCGAGTTTTCTGCAGTCTCCTTCGCTAACCTCAAATAAGGCATCTTTGGCTTTGTCAGTTATCTTCAGCTTCTCCTCCTTGCTTATGGTTTCAATGATGTTAAGAACATCTTTCTTTTCCAAAAGCTTAAACCTGAAAACCGCGCACCTTGACTGTATTGGCTCTATTATCTTGCTTGAATAATTTGCCGCAAGTATGAAGCGGCAGGTTCTTGTATAATTCTCCATGGTCCTTCTCAATGCCTGCTGTGCCTCTCTTGTCAGTGCATCGCTCTCATCCAGGTATATTATCTTGAAAGGAACATCGCCTATTGACTTTGTCCTTGCAAAATCCTTGACCTTGTTTCTTATTATGTCTATACCTCTCTCATCAGACGCATTGAGCTCTAAAAAGTTCTGCTGCCATTCATCACCAAAGAGTTTCTTGGCTACTATCAAAGACAGGGTTGTCTTTCCTGTTCCTGCAGGCCCTGCAAATAACAAATGAGGAAGGTTCTTCTGCTTGACAAATGCCTTAACCCTTTTAACAATCTCTTCCTGCCCTTTAAAACCCTCAAATTCCTTTGGCCTGTATTTCTCTGTCCATATGGCTGTGTCCATGGCTTAAAGGGGTTTTAACGTATTTAATAAATCTTTTGGTAAGTTAGTAAAGTCAACTTTGATGTGCTGAGCTGCCCGTGCCTTGACTGTCGTCAAGGTTCTTTTCCCTCCCCTTAACTCTGTATGGGGAGGGAAAAGAAGTCCGAAGGACCACGGTCAGCTTTCTCACATAACTTGACTTAACCTTCTAAGTTTAAAGAACAAAAGCAATAACATAACCAAGAAAGCATCCTGCTGTGAGGAAAGGCATTGCTGGGTAAAAGGTGTCTTTTTTTCCTTTGGTTAGTAATATTAATAGTGCTAATGCCACAATAAGAGGTATGATTAATGATTTGACAAGTCCAAACTGTTTCATTGCCACTCCTGCAAACATGAGCGTGAATGCCATGTCTCCTCCTCCAAGTATGGCATTTTTTATTCCTGCTTTCCTGGGCTTTTCCGGCTTTTCTATTCCAAAGCCTGCTGGCTTGTAAGGAACAACCAGGCCTGCAAAGAGATTTGAAGATGCCTGGAACTTTGCAAGCTTTATCATGTGCTTGCTCTTCCACACAGCGAACATGTCATAAAGCGATATGACAATAAGGAGTATCACTACTGCAAAAAGATTCATCATGGGCACAAATATGGCTGCTATTCCTCCGTATATGAATATCTCTGTAAGATTGTGGACAATAAAATTTGGCTTGAAAATCTTGATTATTGAAAAGACCAGAGCCAGCGCAAATGCGATTGCTGAAGGCACAAATGCCGAGAATGCTACTGACAGGCACAGCAAAACACTTAAAAAGAACCAAAACTTCCATAAATTCATTTTCCTGAATTTTATTAGAGCTAATATGATTACTGTTCCAACAAAAAGGCCGAAGAGTATGAGCAGGAATGATGTTTGCTGGGGCACATCAGGTCTTTCAAGGCTGTAAGGCAGATTCTTATAAGTAGTTTGGCCTGTTTCCTCTGTCTTTGCATAGTCAATATAATTATTAACAACCACCAAGCCTATTAACTGCGACATAAGAAACAATAAGACCAGCAGCAGGGTTATCTTGAGCGTGTGCTTCATAATGGCATTACTTTGAAAAGTTATATAAATAGTTTTGTTTTTGCTGAAGCTTATGGAGTCTTTGAACAATGTTGAAATACATGTTTTCTGCAAAGAAGGAGAGAGTGAAGCTGATATTTTGGGAGGTTTGAAGCTGTTAGTGCCTTTGGACTTTGAAAAGGAAAAGATAAGGCTGGAAAGAAAAACAGTTTTTGGCTTCGATGAGAAAAAGATAATTATCATTGATGTCAGCATCAACAAGAACAAGCAAATTAGAATTTTCATAGACAATATTAACAAAAATTTAAGCCAGGAACAAAAGGATATGATAATAAGGCAGGCTGAGTCAAGGCTCGACCACAATCTTGACTTCTTTCTGCGTTTTGACAAGGACCAGCTCATAAATGAAAAAAGCTTCTGGATAACTGACAAGGGCAACTGCTACCATGTGAGGATGAACATAGTAGCTTTCCCTAAGAGGAGAGAGATTGCCCTTGAAGCTGTGAGAAACAAAATCTTTAAATAAGCCTGTACATTACCTTTTTCTTATGGAAAATAAAAGTGATTGCCGGTGGCATTGAGCCTTTGTTCTTATTAGATTCAAGTATATCCAAATTCTTTAATCGCAAGCTCTTGTTCTTTAAATCAAAAACTTTAAATAAGGTCAACATCAAAGGTGAAGCAAATGACAAGAATAATTGACCCATGGGGCTCTGAGCTTGTGGAGGATTACAGCAAGCTCATAAAGGATTTTGGTTTGGAGGTTTTTGACCCAAAGCTCTTTCCAGAGCCCAACAGGATTATGAGGCGCGGTGTTGTCTTTGCTGGAAGGGACCTCAAAAAGATAGCGTCAGCCATAAAACAAAAAACACCCTTTTATGTGCTTTCAGGCATAATGCCCACCGCCCAAAAAGTTCACCTTGGCAACAAGATGGTTGTTGAAAACATAAGATACTTTCAGGACCATGGAGCCAGGGCTTACATACTTGTTGCTGACCTTGAGTCACAATCTGTCCGCGACTTGAGTCTTGATGAAGCCAAGAAAAGGGCTTTGGAATTTCAGATACCAGCGTATATTGCCCTTGGATTGGACCCTGAGAAAACGGTTTTTTACCTGCAGTCAGAAAACAAGCAGGTTGTGCATCTTGCGTACAAATTTGCCAGTAAGATAACCCTTAACGAGTTCAAGGCAATATATGGTTCTGCAGACCCTGGCAGGATAATGGGAGCACTGACACAGGCAGGAGACATACTTTATCCGCAGATTGAGAAAAGAATGCCTGGAATCATACCTGTGGGCATAGACCAAGATCCTCACATAAGGCTGACAAGGGATATTGTCAACAGGACTAAAAAACTTAAGTTCGTTGCTCCATCAAGCATGTATCACAAATACACTCCTTCATTGGACGGCTCGCTCAAGATGTCAAAGTCAAAGCCCGAGGGATGTATAGAGCTGCCTGAAGAGCCTAAGAATGTGTGCAAGAAGCTCATGAGCGCTAAAACAGGCGGAAGGGATACTGTTGAGCAGCAGAAAAAAATGGGCGGAGAGCCAGAGAAGTGCATGATATTTGAGTTCTATAAACAGCATCTTATAGAAGACGATAAGGAGCTGCAGAGGATTTATGAAGAGTGCAAGGCAGGAAAGCTCATGTGCGGTGATGACAAGCAGCATGCCTGCGAGCTCATGACAAAGTTCATGAATACTTTCACCAAAAAGGTGGAAGAAGCAAAGAAGCATGTAAAGAACATTGAATTTGTCAAGTTTTCTTAATTGATTCTTGCTGTTATTTTTGTTTTTTATCGTCGTTATTATTTTCCATTTTATTACACAGATCTTACTCGTTTTCCAAAACTTTTTAAATAACTCCCAATTCTCGAGAGGATTATGGAACTTATAATCACAGAAAAGCCCAAGGCAGCGCAGAGGATAGCTGATGCGCTTGCACAAGGCAAAGTCAGCAAGGGAAATATAGGTAAGGTATCATACTACAAATTCAAAAGGAATAACAAAGACATTATTGTTGGCTGCGCAGTAGGACACTTATACGGATTAGCAGAAAAGAAAAAGGGAAAATGGAGCTATCCTGTGTTTGATATTGAATGGAAGCCTATTTACGAGACTGACAAGTCAGCAAGCTTTGTAAAGACTTATGCTACTGCGCTGAAAAAACTCTCCAAAGATGCTGACACCTTTACCATTGCCTGCGACTATGATGTTGAGGGAGAATTAATAGGATTGAATATCCTTAGGTTTATCTGCAAGCAAAAAGACGCCAGGAGAATGAAGTTCTCAACACTCACAAAGCCGGATTTGGTATATGCTTATGAACATGCCTCTCCGCATATTGACTGGGGGCAGGCAAGGGCAGGAGAAACAAGGCATGAGCTGGACTGGTATTATGGAATTAATCTTAGCAGGGCGCTAACTTCTGCAATAAAATCTGCAGGAATGTTCAAGATACTCAGCTCAGGAAGGGTTCAGGGTCCTGCACTCAAGATAATTGTTGACAAGGAAAGGCAGATTCTTGATTTTAAGTCAAAGCCCTACTGGCAGATAGAACTGCAAGGCAAGGTTAAGAATGGCGAAATAACTGCCTGGCATGAAAAAGACAAGTTCTGGGACAAAAAAGAGTGTGAGGGCATTGTGAACAATGTCAAGGGCAAACATGGCTTTGTTGAGAGTGCTAAAAAAACAAAGTTTGAGCAGGCTCCTCCTAATCCTTTTGATTTGACAACCCTGCAGACAGAATCATACAGGTGCTTTGGCATAACTCCAAAAAACGCCCTTGAAATTGCCCAGGAGCTTTACACCTCAGGTCTAATATCCTATCCGAGAACATCCTCGCAAAAGCTTCCTGCAACTATTGGCTATAATAAAATAATAGAGCAACTTTCTAAACAAAAAAATTATTCTTTATTGTGTAAAAAACTAACAGAAAAGAAATCGCTAAAGCCAAGTGAAGGAACCAAGACAGACTCTGCGCATCCTGCAATATTCCCAACAGGCATTGCTCCAAAGAGCCTGGATAAAAGAGACCAGAGCATCTATGACTTGATAGTTAAGCGCTTCCTTGCCTGCTTTGCACAGCCTGCTGTTCATGAAAGCCTTGTTATAAGAATAAATGTTTGTGAAGAGTTTTTTCTTGCCAAGGGAAGCTTGACCTTGGAAAAAGGATGGTATGCTTTCTATGAACCTTACATAAAACCAAAACAGGAGGAACTGCCTGAAACAAAGGAAAAGGAAAGTGTTACTGTCAAGAAAATCGAAATGCATGAAAAACAAACGCAGCCTCCAAAGAGATTCACCCAGGCATCAATAGTTAGGGAGCTTGAAAAAAGAAATCTTGGAACAAAGGGCACGAGGGCGGGCATAGTTGACACACTTTTCCAGAGGGGTTATGTAAGTGGAAAGGCTATAGAAGCCACGAAGCTGGGATTTGCAACAGTTGAAACCCTTTTAAAATATTCTCCAAAAATACTTGATGAAGAGCTCACAAGGCGTTTTGAGGAGGAATCAGAGCAGGTTAGAGAAAAGGAGAAGGAGCCTGAAGAAGTTCTTGAAGCGGCAAGGGAAATTCTGAAAAACATACTTCATGAATTCAAGGAAAAAGAGAAGAAGATTGGGGAGGGGCTTTTGGAAGCCACAATAGAAACAAGAAAGAAAGAAACCTTTGTTGGCAAGTGCCCTGTTTGCGGTGATGGCGAGCTAAGGATGATGAAGGGAAAATTTGGCAGATTCATTGCCTGCAGCAAATACCCTGACTGCAAAACAACATTCAGCATACCAAGCGTAGGTCTTATAAAAACATCTGAGGATAAATGCAAAGAGTGCAATTATCCCATGATTCTCATGATAAGAAGAGCAAAACAGCCCCAATCTGTTTGCATAAACCCTGACTGCCCATCAAAAAAGGTGGAAGAGAATATTAAAAAAAGGAAGTGCCCGAAGTGCAAAGAAGGCAACCTTGTTGTGAGAAAGAGCGTGTACGGAAGCTTCATTGCATGCGACAAATACCCTAAATGCAGGTATACTGAGAATATTAACAATAACAGCAAGAAATAAAAAAATATTTATACTAACACAACATTTAATGTTCAAGAATGGTGATAGACCCTAATATAGAGATTGTTCTCAGGCTTGTTCTTGCAGCTTTATTCGGTGCAATAGTGGGCTATGAAAGGGAGAAAAGGAAGATGTCTGCTGGCCTAAGGACTCACATGCTTGTGTGTGTTGGCGCTGCACTCATAACGCTGACATCGCTTTTGGCTTTCAAGGGCGGAGATCCTGGAAGGGTTGCAGCAGGAATCGTGACAGGCATTGGTTTCCTTGGAGCAGGGGCAATAATCCATGAAAAGGGTAGGGTCATGGGCGTGACAACTGCTGCAGATATCTGGGTAATAGCTGGTGTTGGCCTGGCTCTTGGCGCAGGATTCTATTTGGGTGCAGTAACCACCCTTGTGCTTTTGGTAATAATAATGTATTATATGAAGAAGTTTGAGATAAAAAATGTTAGATGAGTTTTCTGGTTTTTGAAAAACTAAAACTTAAACAATTCCTTCTTCTTTCTTATTGGCGTTGGTGCCTGTCCTCCATGCCATGTGAGCCTTGGTCTGGTCTGTATGGGATACATTCTTTCGTTGGTGTCATCAAATACAAGAGCTGCGCCGCTTGTCCTTGGAAGCTCGTCCAGGAGCTTGTCAAGGTTCTCCCTCATGTAGCTCTGCATCAATAAGCTTAGGGCATCAATGTCTATCTTTGCAGTTAATCTGTGGCTTATCACAATGTCTGATTGTGTCATTACATCTGTGTGGATTTGCCCTGGCTGCTGGGATGCTAGAACTAAGGATACACCTGGTTGTCTTCCTTCTCTTAGTAAAGTCAGTAATGGCTGTGTTGCTGTTGTTTCTCCTTGCTTTGGCAGAAACTCATGGGCTTCATCAACCATCAGCCACACTAAAGGAAGTTCTTTTTTTGACGGCTTTTCTTCTGCCAGCGTGAATGCCTGCTTTACTTCCTCAAGCTCTTCTTTTCTTCTGTAAACCATTCTTTCTGTGAAAAGCTTTCTTGAGACAAGACCTACGACAAGGTTTGTTACCTCTTTGTTTCCAAGCATGGCGGAGTAGCAGCTAACATCAAGCACGCTTACCTTTCCAGGACCAATCAGCTCGTCTATCTTTGTGCCTTTTGTGCTGAAGAGCCCCCAGGAGTCTGCTATTAGGAAGCGGTTTTCAGCAGCGTCTTTTGCGTTCTTTTCAAACCTTGTGTCTGCCCTGATGGCTTTTATTATGTCGCTTATTGAAAAGTTCTCGTTTTTCTCGCTTACTTCAGTCACTATTCTCTCTATTAACACTCCTATTAGATGGTTTGGTTTGATGTTAAAGGTCATGCACCAGTCTGAAGTTGATAATTCTGAGGGTCTTATGGAGAAGGGAAAGTCTGTTGGGATGCCTTTGTCCTTGAAATCCTTGTAGTAGCCCTGCGGCGTGAATATCTGCATGCTGACTCCCTGAGGATTTATCTTCCATTCATTCAGTAAATCAGCGTCTTTCTTGTTCTCGTATTTCATGGTCCAGAATATTCCCATAGTGTCAAGGATTATTATGCTCAGGTTCTGGGATATCTCTTCAGGTAGTGTTGCGAGTCCTTCTGCTATTACGCCGAGTGTGTATGACTTTCCTGAACCTCTTTTTCCGCAAACAAATATTACATGAGACCTTGCAACATCTACCAGGGCTTCATTGCTCAATGAAGTTGTCTGCCCCATCTTGACATAATGCTTGCCAAGAAGGAAAACTCCCTCTGTCCCGAACCTCTTTTTGTCTTCCTCTGACCTACCAATGACTATCTCATACATGATTTTTTTATGGAAATAGCAAGTATAAATATTTATCCACAAAGTAAAGTAAACTTATTAACATTACATCAAGTCCAGCCGAGGTTCAGCTGTGCTGAACTCATTTTCTCCTTTCTATACTTAGAAAATCATATTATTAGATAAATAAGAATAGTTTAGGGGAAGGGTTTTCTCCATA
>CAYGWL010000181.1:0-3286 GCA_964353575.1 uncultured Methanosarcinales archaeon
TGTTTGGTTTTGGAAAAAAAGAGGCTGTCCTTGATGGGAGCCCTGCGGGGCTGCCGACAGACCAAATACTTGCCATGAGGCAGCAGGGCCTCAGCAACAACCAGATAATCACAGTATTGCAGCGGGATGGTTTCAGGCCTCAGCAGATTTTTGATGCCATGAACCAGGCAGACATGCAGCCAGGAGCCCCCCAGCCAGGATACGAGGAAGAGCAACAGCCTTATTCTTATGAGGAGAATTATGAAAAACCAGTCTTTGAGCATGAAGGACCCAGCATGGATGATGGGAAGATAGAGGAGATAGCTGAAGCTATAATTGACGAGAAGTGGGAGGAGCTCAAGAAGGATATACTAAAGGTAGTTGAGTGGAAGACAGCCATGGAGGCAAGGCTCATTGCCCTTGAGGAGGGCTTGAAGAATCTCAGGGATAACTTCCAGCAGCTCCAGAAGGGCGTTCTTGACAAGGTTTCTGAATATGACCGAAATCTGACAGATGTTGGGACAGACATAAAGGCAATGGAGAATGTCTTCAAACAAGCTCTGCCAAAGCTGACGGATAATGTAAATGAGTTATCGAGAATAGTAAAGAACGCTAAAAAGAAGTGAGTTGCCTATTTTCTTATCTTTGTTTATACCTCTTTTAAAGTAGTTATTAAACAAAAGTTTTATAAATACCTACTCATCTCTTTGGTTAAAATGAAAGTCTATTTATATGAGATCTCTGTTTATGCAAGCGATTTAGACTTCACTCATGGAATGGGTGGAACTCAGACGCGCCTATATATTCCAAATATTGGAATTTTGGGTTATCGAAACGATGTTGAACAGTTGGATCCTGATAAACTATCTGATAAAATATCAGTAGATTTCTTTTCCGATAACCTTGAAACTCTCGCTAATACCAGGAAGAGGGTTGATGAACATAAAGCAAGTGGTTCAGGAAATTTAAGAGAAGTAGATGTGCCTGGTCAATTGATAGACCGGCTTGTTCTTGCAGGAAAGATGGCAAACCATGCCGAAGCAGAATTTACAAAGGATGCATCATCATTTATACGCGCTTTTCTCTTATAAAATAAACTCAAACCACTTCAAACATCTTGATAATGGTCTTCCTCAGTTGAGGGCTTATCTTGCTGGGTATTCCCTTTTTGTCAACCCATATGTATTCAGAGTGCTCCTCCAGGGATAGTTTTATGGCTCTTGCTTTCTTTATTTTGAGTATAAAATCTATCTCAATAATACATTCTTTTACAAGTTCTTTCCCGTTATTATATTCAAGAATGTCTGACCAGACATTGTATGGTTTTACTATTTCAGTATCAAGTCCTGTTTCCTCTTTAACCTCCCTAATAAGGGCATGGTTTGGGTCTTCCCCTGGTTCAACCTTTCCTCCCGGTATATCATAATACCCCGGTAAAAATTTCTTTGTTTCCCTTCTCTTCAATAGCAGGATTTTTCCATTTTTAGAAATTGCACCGCCAACAAGAACTCTTGTAATCATTATTAACCACCGCTAATATGAATAAAAAAACCCTCAGCTTGGATTTGCCATCAATCTTACTGTGAATGCGCCTATGAGCAGTATGATTATTAGCCCCAAAACCTTGGGATGGAAGAAGACCTCAGCAACATTTTCTTGAAAGCTTTCTCCAACGGTTGCTGGAGCGCCTGTGGCAGCAGTCATATTCTGTGAGCCTGTTGTCAGCTCCAGGGCTTGCTGTCCGTAAATGTGCCCAAGGGCAGCAGCAAATATTATTGCCATTACCAAGAGCATGGATATTGTTACCCCTGATTTGCCTCCAAGTCCTGCAATAAATCCTTCCTCGCTCACTCCAATAAATCTAACTATAAGTATGAGAAACATGAAGAACACCAGCAGCATAACGAACCAGGGCGTCATCCATGCAATCATTGGCATGACATTTGAGGATGTTGCAACAAGTGCTGATATGAATAGCGCCACCAAAGCATGTAAACCTGAGCTCTTGAAAAAGTTTCTAAGCTCAAGTATGCCGAACACAATCACAAATACAAACATGAAAGCGAAAAGGCTGCTAAAACTCTGGAAAAGACTCATATCAAACATAGTTGCCATTTTTATTTCAAGCTGTGTTTTATATCATCAAGTATACTTTTGAAGGCCCCTCCGGCTCCAACAGCACCACCGCCTCCTCCGGTTATCCAAAATATAATAACTCCAAACACAAGTATGATTATTACCAGCGCTTGCGTATCAGGGTCGTTCATAAAGCCAAAGGGCTGGCCGAGCTTGTTCCACCAGCCAGCTGACGAGCCGAATATGTAGACTATTATTCCAACTGAAGCAATTGCAGCTAATGCTCCTATGCCTGAGCCTGCAAGCTTCCATTCCATTCCGAAAACTCCTACCAGCAGTAATAGCAAAATGACAGCTATTATCACAACCGAAACATTGGGCAGGGCATTATTTATTATCTGGACAGCATCCTGTCCAGGAGGATACTGGTTAGTGACATGGGGTATAACCACCATAAGGCTTATTACCAGTGCAATTATCACATTGAACTGTTTTTTCCCCTCTCCAATTATCTTTGTCTTTTCAAACACAGCAAAAACAATTGTGAATATGAGCAGGAAAGGAAGCAGGGAGTCCATAACACCCAGGTTATTCAATTCCTCAAAAACATTTACGAAGTTCTGGATTGCCATATGTTTTCACCTAACTCTTTTTTTCAGCTTTTTTTGCAGGGCTTGCATTGACTATGTAAGCCATTATACCAACAAGCACGACTATTAAAACAATGCTGGCTACTGCTGTGTTGTCCCAGAACTGGGAAATCCATCCCAGTGATATCTGCAGCCATGTTTTTTCTCCGCTCTTTATTGCATCAAGGAATATTGCTGCCAAACCAGCAAAAACCAGCACAGCAAAAACAGTGTTCCATGCTCCGGTAAGGAAAACTCCCTTCTCTGTCTCTTCCTGGAATGAGCCGTAAAGCATAAGGAAGAGCACAACCCCAATCAGGAGTATGACCATGTTGGAAGAGACCTTTGTTATTATCTCAACCAGCTTTGACGAGGCAATAACAAAGAAGGCTATTACAAAGGCAGCCATGGCATTGAGGTTTTTCTTTGTATACTTAACCCCCTGGATTTCCTCTGTTCCAAAAAGCCTTGTCTTCTCAAGTATTGCAAACACAATGGTAAATATAAGAAGGAAGGGCAGTATAACATCGTAAACCCCTAGCTGGTTCATAAAGTCCAGTGTGCCCCTGAATGCTGACACCATATTCCAGTTATTTAAAAAT
>CAYGWL010000182.1:0-4694 GCA_964353575.1 uncultured Methanosarcinales archaeon
ATATAAGACCTATTATAGATTATAACAATTTAGAATTAATGCCTGCTCCTGAAAAGGATTTGGAAGAACTGCTGCTCAATGCCGGCTTGAAGCCGGTTGAATAGTTCTCCCTCTTTTTTATCTTCTGCTGCTTCCTTGCCAGCTTTTCTATTTCTTGACCAGTCTTACCAAGCCGTGCCACACAAGATAGAGGGAAGCTATGGTGTTTAAGAGCAGGGCTGCTAATACTAGTGTAAATGCTATGCCTGACACCATGCTCCTGTCTCCATAGACTCCTAAGACCCAGTCGTGGGCAAAAATAAAAACAATTGCGGCAATGAAGCTCACAGAAAACATGCTCACCATGTTGTCCAAATTAAACATGTTAAGCCAGTTCATCTTTTTTTTCTGAATCTCAACTTTTAAATCATCTTTCATGTTGGTTTTCTTTTTCATTTTAGCTGTAAATGATGCTTACCATATTTAAATCTTTTTGAAACCAAACCGAAAAGTATTTATATATGCACATATATACATATGTAAAATGGTGAAAAACAAGGCAAAATTCTTCAAGGCGCTGGGAGATGAAACACGGCTTAGGATAATCAGCTGCCTTTTGGAGCAGGAAATCTGCGCATGTGATTTCCCGCATACAAAGAGGGACCAGACAACTGTTTCAAGGCACCTGAGTGTCTTAGTTGAGGCAGGAATTCTGAAATACAGGAGAAAAGGAAGAAACATCTTTTACAGCATCAAAGACAGCAAGCTCAAGAAATTGCTGCTCAGCCTTGGAATAAAGCCGATAAAATCTTGTTAAATGAAAAGGTGGTAAAAAATGGAAGATAAGAAAATAAAACAGGCTGTAAAGCAAAGATACACTGGATTTGCCCAGGCAGGCACCAGCTGCTGCCCAAGCTGTTCTACTTGCGGGAATGATTTTATTGAGCAGGCAAAAAACATTGGTTATTCTCAAGAGGAACTTGAAAAAATACCTCAAGAAGCTGTTATGGGCTTGGGCTGCGGCAACCCAACAGCAATAGCGGACATAAAAAAAGGGGAGACTGTGCTGGACCTTGGAGCTGGCGGAGGCATTGATGTTTTCCTTGCTGCAAACGCAGTAGGTCCTAAGGGCTATGTCATTGGAGTTGATATGACTGAAGAAATGGTTGAAAGGGCAAATGCAATAGCCAAAAGAAAGGGATACAGCAATGTTGAATTCAGGCTTGGAGAGATTGAAAACCTGCCTGTGGAAGATAACTCTGTTGATGTTATTATCAGCAACTGCGTTGTTAATCTTTCGCCGGACAAGCCAAAAACATTCAGGGAAGCGTACAGGGTGCTGAAACCAGAAGGAAGGATTATGATATCTGATTTAGTGACAGAAGGAGAATTGCCGGAAGACATAAGAAACAACTTTGATGCATGGGCTGAATGCATATCAGGAGCAATGGAAAAGGGAAAATACTTAGACACCATAAAGGAAGCGGGATTCAGAGAAGTTTCTGTTGTTTCGCAGCGCACATACGATGAACCAGATATGGATAAAAGCTTGGTTGTAAAAATAACAAGTGTTCAAGTAAAGGCATACAAGTGAGCTTTACCAAAAAGCTTATAAACAACCCCTTTTTCCTTTCTCTAAGCCTGTGATTGATGAGAGCTTAGGCTTGAATGAGGTTTAATTTCTCATTTTTAAACCTCGGATTAAATGCATATCAAACTTAAATTTAACTTGGAGGAGTAAAATGGATGATACCAAGAAGATTTTGGAAGCAGTTGAGATAGCCAGGAAAACTGGCAAGATAAAGAAAGGAACTAATGAGGTAACAAAGGCAATAGAGCGCGGAGTTGCAAAGCTTGTGGTTGTTGCCAAGGATGTTAGCCCACCGGAGATAACTATGCACATACCTTTGCTTGCAAAGGAAAAGGATGTTCTATGCCTTGAGGTTCCGAGCAAGGAAGAGCTCGGAGTTGCTGTTGGAATAGGTGTTGCAACTGTGAGCATTGCTGTTATTGAGGAAGGAGATGCTAAAAAGCTCATAAAAGAGCTTGCAAGCAGCAAATAATTGATTGGGTGATTTTCAATGGCAATAAAAAAGATGGGCAAAAGGGAGAAAGGAGAGAAGCCAGAGGCTGTTAAAGGCGGCACTGTTAAATTCAGTGATGCAACGCCTGCAAGAGTTGAGGAAGTTGTTGAGAGAAGCGGCTCAAGAGGAGAGGTTATACAGGTAAGGTGCAAGGTTCTGGAAGGAAGGGATGCCAGCAAAATTCTAAGGAGGAATGTCAAGGGTCCTGTCAGGGTTGGCGATATGCTCATGCTTAGAGAAACAGAAATTGAGGCAAGGTCCTTGACCCAGAGGAGAAGATGAGATGCAGCTTTTGCGGCAATGTGGCCAAGAGGGGGACTGGAAAGATTTTTGTAAAAAAATCAGGCAAGGTAATGTTTTTTTGTTCAAAAAAATGCGAGAAAAACACCCTGAAGCTCGGAAGAAAGCCAAGAAATGTCAGGTGGACAAGGGACTTCAGGAAGGAAAAGGAGGAATAACATGGTTGAAAGAACTGTTATACTCGTAAAGCATGATGGCGTGCAGCGCGGCCTTATTGGAGAGACAATAAAAAGGTTTGAGCAGAAGGGTTTGAAAATTGTAGGCATAAAGATGGTGGCTCACACAGGAGCTTGCTGAAAAGCAGTATAGATTAACGCCTGCATGGGTGAAGAAATTAGCAACCAACACCAGAAAGGCAGCAGAGGAAAAGGGAATTAAGATAAAGGAAACAGACGAGCAAATAGCAAAAAGGGTTCAGACATGGCTTATGGATTACCTAACTGAAGGAACAGTAGTTGCAATACTCTTTGAAGGGCATCATGCCATTGAGATAGGAAGAAAGATTGTTGGCCATGCAGAGGCAAGGCAGGCAGAAATTGGAAGCATAAGAGGAGACTTTAGCACTGACAGCTATGAGCTTGCTGACCTTAGCAAGAGGGCTATAAGAAACATAGTTCATGCCTCAGGAAACAAAGAGGAAGCAGACAACGAGGAAAAGCTATGGTTCAAAAAGGAAGAGACGCACAAGTATGACCTGCACGAGTGGAGGATAATGCATAAATGAAGCTTGTTTCACTGGGCTCTCCAGGAGTTGGCAAGGGAACATACACTGAGCTGATTTCAAAAAAATACAATCTTCCCCACATATCAACCGGAGACCTCTTTAGGGAGGAGATAAAGAAGGGTACTGAGCTTGGAAAAAAGGCAAAGGAGTTCATGGATAAAGGAAACCTGGTGCCTGATGACATAACAACGAACATGCTAAAGAAAAGATTGAGCCAGAAGGACTGCAGGAACGGATTCATAATTGACGGCTACCCAAGAAATATCAATCAGGCAAAGGCATTGGAAACAATAACAAAAATTGACAAAATCATAAACTTTGTTGCGCCTGATAAAACAGTTATAGACAGACTTTCAGGAAGGATAATCTGCAGGAAATGCGGTGCAGTTTATCACATAAAGAATATTCCTCCGAAAAAACAGGGGGTGTGTGATAAATGCGGAGGAGAACTCTATCAGAGAGATGATGACAAGCCAGAGGCAGTAAAGGAAAGGCTTAAGGTTTATAGAAAAGATACAGCGCCTCTAGTGGATTACTACAAAAAAAAGAATTTGCTGGTGGATATTGATGTAAGCACTCCTTACCCTGAATACCCTGAGGTTTTGAAAAATGTTGACAAGGCTTTTGGAGTAGGTGTTTAACATGGCAGAGAAGATGGTTGAGAAAATAACAAGGCTCATGAAAGAGCCAACCCATATTAGAAATATCTGCACCTCTGCACATATTGACCATGGAAAAACCACTTTCTCTGACTCATTGATAGCAGGAGCTGGAATGATGTCAAAAGAGCTAGCAGGACAACTGCTTGTTTTAGACTTCCATGAGGATGAGCAGACAAGGGGTATAACAATAGATGCTGCTAATGTCTCAATGGTTCATGATGTTGAGGGAGGTGAGTATCTCATTAACCTTATTGATACACCTGGCCACATTGATTTCAGTGGCGATGTCACAAGAGCAATGAGGGCAATAGACGGCACAATAGTGCTGGTTGACGCTGTTGAGGGAATAATGCCCCAGACAGAGACTGTTCTAAGGCAGAGCCTGAGCGAGAGGGTAAAGCCAATACTCTTCATAAACAAGGTTGACCGCCTTATAAAAGAACTAAAACTAACTCCTGAGAAGATGCAGGAAAGACTTATTAAAACAATAAATGATTTCAACAAACTAATAAACCAGATAGCTGAAAAGGAATACAAAACAAAATGGCAAGTCAATGTCACTGACGGCTCTGTTTGCTTTGGCTCAGCCCTGCACAAATGGGCTTTATCAGCAACTTACATAAAGAAAACAGGCATTGGCTTTAAGGAAGTAATAGATGCTTACCAGTCAGAAAAGGAGGATAATATAAAGGAGCTTGCAGACAAAGCCCCTCTTTACAAGACAGTTCTTAACGCAGTAATACATCATCACCCGAATCCCATGGAAGCCCAGAAATACAGGATTCCAAAGATATGGCATGGGGACCTTGACTCAGAAATCGGAAAATCCTTGCTTAATTGTGACCCTAATGGACCTCTTGCCTTTGTTTGCACCAAAATAGTCATGGACAAGCACGCAGGAGAGATAGCTGCTGGTCGCTTGTTTAGCGGAACAATAACTCAAGG
>CAYGWL010000183.1:0-5248 GCA_964353575.1 uncultured Methanosarcinales archaeon
AAGGCTCTTGAGCTCTCTCCAGGCAAAGGGAGGCTTGCAGCTGCAATTCATAATATATTTGATGAGTACTGGGGTGTTGACATATCAGAGGATATGATCCGGGTTATACAGCAAAGGGTTCCTGAAGTTAGGATGTTGCTAGGTGATGCAGGGGAACTCTCTGAGATTGGGATTGAGAATGATTGTTTTGATGCAGTATTCTGTTTAGAAGCACTTGTCCATTACCCAAATCCAGATAAGGCGATTGCTGAAATGTACAGAGTCTTGAAGCCGAGAGGCAACATGGTCTTGACTTTTGACAATAAAAGAAGTATCCCACAGATAGTTAGGAAGTGCCAGCATACATGTTTTAGACTAATAGATCCAGGATATCAGAGCAAAGGTTCAGGGATATACAGGCCGTTAAGTAAAAAAGATGTGCTTAGCTGGGTTGAAGGTGCAGGATTTGGAGTTAAAGATGTTTATTCGCTTGGTGCTATCCCGACTGTTAAACTGCAAAGTATGGATGGCAACAAGAAGTGGTATGTTATCTCTCCAAAGGTCTCTGAAAGGCTTGAGTCAATTGATATTGTGATGTGCAAGTTGCCTAGCATTAAGGATCTGGCAACGTATTATGTTGTGCATGCAGTGAAGTAGCACAAGATTTTTATAGTAATTTCGCATACTCACTAAAATGGTTAAGATAAGTGTAAGGCCTTCAGTGATAGTGTTTGATAAGGATAAGATACTTGTTGTAAAGAGTGTTTATCGTGATGGAGAGTATTATCTGCTGCCGGGGGGTGGTGTTGAGGGTTCAGAGACCTTACCAGAGTGTGCTGTGCGTGAGACCCTTGAGGAAACAGGTCAAAAGATTAAAATTGTAAAACTTGCTTTTGTTAATGACTATATCACTGATGAAGGTAGATGCCTAAATGTTTTCTTTGTTGGTAAGCTTTTGGAAAGAGGTGAGTTAACACATCTTAAGGATCCTAGCAGCAACGGCAAGATAAGGTCAGCTGAGTGGCGGACAGTAAATGAGCTTCTGAAGCTTGATTTCAGACCGAAGGAGCTGATTAGGATGATTAAGGCAGGTAAGATTAATAACCTAGATTCCAAAGATGTGTATTTTAGGACTTGAATTGGACAGCATTATTCCTTAAACTTTAAATAGGATGAGAGATTCCCTTTCTTTGGTGTTTTCAATGGTTTACAGGATTGGAGCTACAGGAATAGACGGCGCCTGCAAGACTGCTGCAATAGACGGAGCAGTTGCACAACTGGCTCAGGAATACAGCATCTGCAGAGTAGGCAGGAGGTTCCATTACCATGCTGGTGATGTTGTGGAGTATCCTCTCAGCACTTTGGATAATCTTATGGAGAGAATTATTGACTTATCTGACCGCACGCCTCCAAGCCGATTGTGGGTTGGCCTTTCCCAGGCAATGTTTGTGCTTATGCAGAGATTTATTGAGCCGTACATGGAGAGAAAATACAAGCCAGAGCTTATAATGAACAGCAGGTGCACCATTATTAGCCCTGCGGTTTATGCTTTCTATTATCTCCCTGCGTTCAGCAAGCTAAATCCGGATGAAAGATTGAAGGTAATGCAGAGAATAAGCGGTGCCAAGTTCCCCGACCTTTACTTCCTTTTTGAGGTATCAACCGATGTTGCATTGCAGAGAATCTCGGATTATAATGAAATAATTAAGAGAAGCCACCCTCATGAGACAAGGGAAACAATAGAGCAGCTCCAGAGAGAGTTCCTGGAAGTTATGAGCTGTGTTGCCCTTATGCCTAATGTAAAAATCATAGGAGTGAACTCCTCTGACAAAAGCATTAAAGAATTGTCAGACATCGTTGCTAAAGAAACAAAGCAGTTTATCCAGGATAATCCGCATCTTGCTGTTTTTCAATAAAAATCACAAGCTTTAAATAAAAATCCAATTAACCCAGACACATTGCCCCGCTAGTGTAGTCCGGTAACCTTTTACCGCCTTCGGCGGCAAAAGCTTAACCAAAAAGTTGGACAATCAATCATTTCGGCCTCTCGTAAACTTTCAGGGAAAGTTTAATCAAAGAGGTGCGGCATGAAGCCGCACAATGGAGAAAGTCGAAGACACGGGTTCAAATTAGAACTTGTTCACAGAAACAAGTTCTGTGAAAGTCCCGTGCGGGGCATTTAATTTAATTAAGCATTTAAAATCCTCTAAGAAATGGCTAATCCCAAAATACTCTTAGGCTGCCCGACTTCTGACTATCATGAATATTGCCTAAAACAGTATCTTGAGGCGATAAAGGGTTTAACTTACAATAATTTTGATGTTCTGCTGGTGGATAATTCAAAAACAAACAAATACTATAATAAGTTAAAAGAATTGAAAATTCCAGTTATTAAAGTTCCTTACACAGAAAACGCAAGGGAAAGAATCATAAAAAGCAGAAATGTTATCAGGCAGAAAGTTCTGGACGAGAACTATGATTATTTCTTCAGCTTGGAGCAGGACGTTATTCCTCCAAAGGATGTTATTGAGAGCTTGCTCAAGCACAACAGGAAGATTGTTTCAGGAGTTTATTTTGTTGAGAAGTTCCTTTATGACGGAAAAATAAGGGTTCAGACATATCTGCCCCTTCTCTATTCCTGGGTTGCCCTTGACAAGAATGGTGATGTTGAGCCGGACAGGATGAGATACCTTATGCCTGAGGAGGTTGAAAGACCAAAGCTCATAAAGGTAAAGGCATGCGGAATGGGCTGTTTACTTATTCATAGAAGTGTTTTGGAGAAAATAGAGTTCAGATACGAGGGAAAGACCGGCTTTGATGACGTCCACTTTGCAATTGACGCTTACAAAAACAATTTTGAGATATGGGCAGACACAGGCATTAAGTGCATGCATCTCATAGAGAAAAGACCTTGGAAATGGAGTGAGCTCAAGATTTAATTCTTGGAAATACTACATACGCAAACACAGCGCACACAATAATTATTATCCAGAAGAACAGGGTGCTGGTTTTTCTCATGGCCAAGAGAGCTATGTTTAATATCAGCAAGAATGTTAATATTATTGCCGTTGTTATTTTTAATTTTTTAATCATTTATAACTACAAATATTTATAAATACATAAAATTATCCTTTTTTCATTGCCACGGTCGCATAATCTGGCACTCGCAAAGCGAGCAGAAGATTGCGGCGGTCTCGAAAACACTGCTTTGAGGGAACCGCTTTCCGCAAGGATATCTCGGTTCAAATCCGGGCCGTGGCGTATTTAATTGATTAGTAGAACATTTTAATGGGAGGTGTTTGTTATGGTTGTGCGCGTTTTAAGTGATGGAGAGAATCCATTGGAGCAATTTGTCAGGACTTATGAAGTTACTGAAGTGAAAGAATATATATCTCACGATGATCCTGGAGTTGGTGCCCATAGAACAAGCGAGTTGGGAAGAACAAGCCACGGACACTATAGCAACAGAGATTTGGCTTTATCAGTGGTTGAAGACTTAAAAGCTCAAAGAATAAGAGAAAACCCTGATTTAAGATACGATAAGATGTGGATAGGGCTTATTCCTTCAGACGTAGATTATCGCATCAAGTTTCTCGTAGAGCCGCAGCTTATAGCACTAGAGGATTTAGAACTTGAAAATATATCAGAGAAATAAATAAAGCAAGAGTTAGGCACTATGTGCTGTTGTGAGATTGGAAAGTGAGACTTGGGAAAAGAAAACAGAATTTATTAGTCCTTCAATCAGACCCCTTGTCAAAAGTCTTATAAATACTCTTAGATTGCCTAATTTCATGCAAGAAGAGCTGAAGATTCCGCATTTTTACCTTAATGTAGCTGGAGATATGCTAACAAAATACTATGGAGACCCTAATACATCTGAGGCCATCCCATTAGGCTCTTTGGTTCATCAGCAGCGTTCTTTTCATGGGATGTTAGCATTGATTGACCGTGATGGTGTGGTTGTTCATAAGGCAAAAAAGGGTGAGTACCATAGATCTTCAGAGACTGTTAATTTTATCTGGAATGCTCCTGAGGCGATAAAAACCTTAAATCATTATGGTATCCTGGTTGTTATTATAACTAATCAGCCAGGAATATACCAATATGAACATGGAATGCCTGAACGCGGGTTGACCATAAAAGACTTATATGATATGGATTTGGAGTTACAAAGACAGCTCGTACAGTTTAGTCCATATGATTTTTATGGTGATATAGAAGGACCGGAAATTCTGAAACAACAGTGTGGAGTAGATTGGTATGCACCCTATAAAGCCCATATCGACGCAGTCTTTTTTTGCCCTCATGCAGCGCCTTCAGAACAAGGGGGATCGGTGCCTGATGAAGACATATGCCATTGCAGAAAGCCGAAGCCAGGAATGCTGGAAGCAGCAATGGCGCTGTTTGGTGCAGACCCTGAACGCACATTCATGTTCGGGGACTTTGAAAGTGACATCCAAGCAGCAAAAAATGCAGGTGTCCGCGGTGTTTGGGTTGACACCAAACATGATGAATATCCCTCTGTACGGGAGATTATGTCAAACAAACATCCCAAGGAATTTGAATGGCAAACTTTTCCTGACTTTCTCTGCGCTGTACAATGCACACTACAAAGAACGGGTTACCTTCCTATCTCATCATTTAGTCCTGAAGAACAAGAGTTGATTTTAGATGCGTCGCGGAGGTACAGAGAAGCTTATGCTTTAGATTAGGCTTTTATTGTTTTATAAACCCGGATGCCAAAATGTATTACTCAAGGCAGGAAAGAGCATATTTGGCAGCATTGGAGCTGCTTACAGCTTTCAAACCTCATTTCTGGTATGGCTTAACATATTCCTCAAGCTATGATTTGGGAGGGGAATTAGAGCAAATATTGCTGGGAAAAAGAATGAATAATTTCTAAAAAATAATGCCGCTGAGGGGACACTCAAAGTGACGCTTTTCGGTCGTTGTCGACCTTCTGTCGCCAACTATTTGAGCCCCCGACCTCCACGTAACCCAGTTGCTTGTTTAATCATCGCTTAAGCATTCTTAAGCTCATTGCTCAAACATATGAGCGTGGCGCTATTATTGCCCAACTTTTTTGGTTAAGCTTTTTGCGTAAGCAAAAAGGTTACCAGGCTAAGCTACAGCGGCATCAAAAGAAAAAGTTATTCCTGCTTTTTTATAAAGCTTTCTTTATTTTTGTTAAGTTGACCTAAGTAAGTATTCTTTTGACGCTCCCGCCCTGACCATGTCAGGGTTTTAATTTCTCTCTCCTATGTTTATC
>CAYGWL010000184.1:0-3115 GCA_964353575.1 uncultured Methanosarcinales archaeon
TGAGGCAGTATTCAAACATAAGGTGTGTCACAACAAGATTCATAGGAAGCTCAGGAATAGTATTCGGCTTCAGCTTCCTCTTCATGGCAATAGCAAGATTCCTTCACCTCACATGGCTTTTTGCTTTGGCTTTATTGCTGGGAAGCATAGGCGCTGTTTCTTACGGAGACCTCTACCAGAAGCTTTTCAAGGAAAGCCTGAAAAAGGAGAAAAGGGGACATTTGCTTGAAAAGATTCCATACTACGGGCTTATCATAACAGGGCTCTTCCTTTTCTTGGGAGCTTTCTTAATCGAGACATGCACTCCTGAAAGGTTTTCAGCAAACATCTTCGGAAGAGTTATACACCCAATCGGCTATTTAATAGCATTTGACCTTGCAGCAGTTCTATTCATAATATCAGGATATGTCCTTTCATTCGTAAAGGAAAAAGAAGGAGAGGAAGCAAATGAAAAGCTTGTAAGCTACCTTCGCAACGAACTTAAATCAGGGTTCTCTGCCATGAAATCCTTTTCAAAGAACAGGGTGCTGCTGATTCTGATAACAGCGAGCAGCATAATCGGCTTTGTCCAGGCACTGGCAAACTCCTATTATGGAATCTTCATCTATAAATACCTGAGTGATGTAAGCTTCGGAGGCTTTTACAACATAGCCTTTGTCTTCTTCCTAGCACTCATTGCATCATTCATAGGGCCAACCATAAGCAGGAAGAACGCCCAGGTTTACGGCAAGTTTCCAATGCTTGTTTTCGGAACACTGCTCGCAGCAATAACTCCTTTGACTTATTACTTCAACCCGAGCCTTGTGCCAATAGCAATGGCAACCATAATTGGAGTGATTGGAGGCTCAATAGCAGGGGTTGCCCAAGGGCTTGTGGTGGCTGACTTAATGAACGAGAATGACAGGAAGAAATATTTTTCAAGCACCAGCATGGCAATGGCATTGCCATACTTGTTAGCAATACCTATGGGAGCTTATGCTGCAGAGGTGCTCGGGCTTAAGAAACTGTTTTTGATACTTGGTATGATAATAGCCCTGGTTGTGGTGCCCTTATACTTCATTGTAGTGCTCATGAAAAAAGAGAAGATTTAAATATCAGATTAAAGTAGGTTAAGGTAGAAAATGTTAAGAAAAAGGATGATGAATAAAAAAGGAATATCACCGCTAATAGCCACTGTTCTGCTAATAGCCTTTGCTGTTGCCCTGGGTGCAGTTGTCATGAGCTGGGGCAAAGCCTATGTCACCATGGATGACACTGAAAGATTTGCTTGCAATAAAGCAGAGATAAAGATACATGAGATACAAGGGCCAGAGCTAAGCTTCAGTAGGTCAGGAAACTATGTCAGCTTCATGGTAGACAACACAGGAAGCATTGACATAACAGGCATAAGGGTGTGGGTGATTGGGGAAAAGGAAACACAGATAGCCAACATAGAAGAAGAGATAAAACAAGGATATCCTTTGAGGAAAAAGATTGACTACAACTTCGAAACTTACGGAAACATAAAGCAGGTCAACATAATACCCAAGATTACCATAGAGAAAGAAGAGATTGTGTGCACAAATCAGGGGCTCAAGTCGAGTTCTTTGAAGGAAGAGTGAAATTCTAAAATTTTACACTGTTGTTTTAGGGGCACGATAAATTGGCTTTGACATTTGTTCTTCGTTAACATATCCTCCAAACAAGAGCTGTGTTGGCACTCCTGAAGTATCAGTTCCAGCAGCGTAATAAGTGGGAATTTTTCCTCCAGTTTCTTCCTGCACCCTGTACTCCAAACCCAACGAAAACTTTATTACAATGTTCATAACTGTGAATAATGGAACCATATATTTAAACTTTCTGAAATCGGTGCAGGTTACGCAAAATTATTTAACACAAGATTTATATAACTTAAACGAATTTTCTTCAAGCCATGGTAACTCAGGATGAACTTAGCAATCTTTCTCCGGAGCAGATCGCAGAGCTCCAGAAGCAGAACTGCGTATTCTGCCACATAGTCAGCGGAAAGGTTGCATCAAAAAAGGTTTACGAGGATGAACAAGTATTAGCGGTTCTTGACATAAATCCTGCAAATCCTGGGCACATGCTTCTTCTCCCAAAAGAACATTACCTTATAATGCCACAGCTACCTGATGATGTAACCGGGCATATCTTCATGGTTGCAAAAGCGCTTTCACAGTCAACACTAAGAGCACTTAATGCAAAAGGCAACACAATACTCATTGCCAATGGAGCTGCAGCCGGGCAGAGAGCACCACACTTCATGCTTCACGTTATACCAAGGGCAATGGAAGACAGCATAAACTTTGACCTTCCTGAGAGAGACATAAGCCCTGAGGATTACGAGAAACTCAAGAAGCTCATAACCAGCAAGCTAAACTCCGTAATGGGCTTAAAGAAAGAAGAGCCATTGGTAATGGACAAAAAGGCTGAAAAGATTAAGTCAAGAGAGGTTGAAGCAGAATTTGAAGAAATAGGGGAAGAAGAAAAAAAAGAGGAAAAAAAGACAGTCAGAAGAGAGAAGAAAGAAGAAAAAAAGACGCTGAAAAGGAGTAAAAAAGAACCCAAAAAAAACGAAGGTCTTGATAATTTACTAAAATGAGCGACTGCGAATTTTGCGAGCTTAGAAAAAGCGAAGACAAGATTTACGAAGACAAAAGAGCATTCGCAGTGCTACGGAGAAAGGGGGCAAACCCCGGAGAGATTCTGCTGATATCAAACGAGCACTATCCCATAATTGAAAACGTGCCTGACTACATAATCGCCCACATGGGAGTCCTGAGCAACAAAATCTCCATGGCAATATTTGAGGCAATAAAGGTCCACGGAACAAACATAATCATAGCAAATGGCGTTGCCGCTGGACAGAAGATGCCGCACTTCTCAATGAAGATAGTGCCAAGGATAATGAATGACGGCTTGAACCTCAACTGGAACCCAAAGCAGCTCACAGAAGAAGAGATGTCAACAGTAGAGCTAAAGCTGAAAGAGCAGACAAAGAACATAGGCGCCTTTGAAAAGGAAAAAAAAGAGCCTGAAAAGCTGGACAGAAAAACAGAAAAGCTCTCAAAGGAAAAAGAGGACTACCTAATAAAGCAGCTCATAAGGATACCCT
>CAYGWL010000185.1:0-8208 GCA_964353575.1 uncultured Methanosarcinales archaeon
AGCTCGTAGGTAGAAAAGTTCCACAAGGGTTTGATCGTTTAGAGCTAACACCCCTGGCAATGCCAACACCCCTTTTTATTGACCGAATGAAAGCAGCTATTCTTAAACACGCAGCAGAAGGTAAAATTTATCAAACCAGACCTTCTCCTTCTGATCCTTTAATACCTGTTCGTGTCAATACTGAAAAAACTGTCTGGATATGGGATACCTTAAGGCAGGCGCTAGATACAGACGAGCTTGTATATTTTCCTCAAGAATATTCAAGCAATCATAGGGGACAGACCAAATTAGGAGTAGTTAATAATGGACATATATGTGCTGTTCCAGGCTGGTCTGTGGGCTTAGTTGAAAGTTTACCCATTATGCCTCAACAAGGCCGAGGAAAGATCTTAGGAGGCAGAAGGCAGTTAGAAATAGGCTCTTCTCCTCGTGATTACTTACAAACATTACAGACGCAAGCTTATCAAGGAGAAACAGGAATAACACTTGAAGATTATATTACAAAATTTCTTATCCACCTCGAAACAACCAATGAAATAAGCAATGACAGGTATGACAACAATGCCTTATGGTTTCTTGGTCAATATGTAAAATATGTAGAACATGTAAAGAGTGACCTTGTGCCGACGGGGTGGTGGCATCGAGACTATGGCAGGGCTCGCTTGGATGCGCACCGTCCAGGCAATAGGCTTTGCACTAGGAGTTGGGGCGGGTACTCCATGGTGAGACTGCTTAGGCCTTAATCTTCATCTTTTTTATTGGAGGAGTATTCAATTTAATATAAGTTGAAGGTTTCTCTACTGCAAGGATAACCAAAAACAAAAGACTTAAATATATGTATTTTTATATATGCTATTTTATAAGATTTAAAGCTAAAATATATATAAAATTAAATATACCATATAAAATATAGGAGAGCAAATATGCCTAACCATTGCATGCTGCAGTTTCCTAACAAGAAGCAGTTCATAATAACCGTACCCAAAAGCCTGGTTCTTGCAAAGAGCTGGAAAAAAGGGGATTTGCTGAAATTTACAATAAATAATGATGGAGACATAGTCATAAAGAAAGACGATAAAATAAAAAAATGAAAAGAACGATAATCCATTTGAAGGATGTGTGGAAGATTTACAGGATTGGAAAAATTGAGGTCGATGCCCTGCAAGGATTAAACTTTGAAATCAAGGAGGGAGAGTTTGTTGCAATACAGGGACCAAGCGGCAGCGGGAAGTCAACAGCCATGCATCTCATAGGTTGCCTGGACAGGCCTACAAAAGGCACAGCAATGCTCGAGGGAAAGAACATTGCTCACATGACAGAGTCACAGCTTGCACAGGCAAGGGGCAGGGTGATTGGCTTTGTATTCCAAACTTATAATCTCATAAACACGCTTACTGCATTGGATAATGTCATGCTCCCAATGACCTTCCAGAACATACCAAAAGAAGAGAAGAGGGAAAGGGCGGAAAAGCTGCTTGCTTCAGTGGGGCTTGGCGACAGGATGAACCACAAGCCAGGCGAGCTTTCAGGAGGGCAACAGCAGAGGGTTGCAATAGCAAGAGCCCTTTCAAACAATCCTGATGTCATATTGGCAGATGAGCCAACAGGAGACCTTGACTCAAAAACAGGAGAGATGATAGTTGATCTCCTGAAAAGGCTCAACAAGGAGGAGGGAAAAACAATAATCATGGTCACACATGACGAAGACGTGGCAAAGGCTGCGCAAAGGATAGATTATCTGAAAGACGGCAAAATAATAAAAAGTGTTAAGAGGTGGAAAGAATGATGAAAAAAATGTTTCTAGTTATGCTGCTGGTTTTAGCAAGCATCATAGCAACAATTGTTATAGCCGCTGATTACCAGATAGCTGAATGGTATCAGCTGCAGGTAACGCTGGTAAATCAGAAGCCGGACCCTGTAAGCCCTGGAGACTATGCTGAAGTAAGGTTCAAGATAGAGAACAGGGGCACAGAAAATGCAGAGGACATAAGCTTTGAGCTGCTGCCTGAATTCCCTTTCTCGCTTGAGCCAGGGCAAAGCGCTGTGAGCAAGGTTGGCTCTGTGTGGGGAAGGCAGATAGGAGACCTTGGCTTAATGATAAAATACAATCTCATGGTTGACAAGGACGCTGTTGAAGGAGTTAACCACATAAAGGCAAGATACAAGATAAAGGAAGGCGCATGGACAACACTTGAGTTCAACATAAGCATTCAGACAAGGACTGCAATGCTGAGCATAGGCTCTATCAGCATAAAACCAGAAACAGTGCCTCCAGGAGAATTTGCATACCTTAGCATAAAGCTTGAGAACCTTGTTGGCTCAGTGCTTGAGAATGTAAGGGTAAGGCTTGACCTTAGCTCAGTATCATTTGCTCCTGTCAACTCCTCCAATGAGAAGATTGTCAAGAGCATAAAGCCAATGGAAAATGAAAGTGTTGATTTTGTCCTAAGAGCAGAGTCTGATGCAGAATCCGGTATTTACAAAGTGCCGGTTTCCATAAGCTACCAGGACGAGCTCGGGAAAAACTACTCAAGCTCAAACACCATTGGCTTAGAAATTGGTGACAAGCCAGACCTGCTTGTGAGCATAGAGAAGACAACCATATACCTTGCCAACACGCCAGGCACAGTAACCATCAAGTTCATTAACAGAGGGTTATCAGACATAAAGCTGCTGAGCGTAAAGCTTGGAGAATCCAAAGAATATGAGATACTCAATTCTGATGATGTGTATGTTGGCAACATAGATTCTGATGACTATGAAACAACTGACTTCAAGCTTTATGTAAAAAATGTCAAGGGAGAGCTTGAGCTGCCTTTAACCATAACATACAGAGACTCCAACAACAATCCGTACCAGCTATTGTACAATATTAAGATGAAGATTTACAGCAGCAGCGAAGCAGAGAAGATGGGGCTGAAAAAGGCAAGCCCCCTGACAGGCTTCATAATAATAATAGCAGTGGTTGGCTTAGGAGTATACTGGTACAGGTTCAGGAGGAAGAAGAAATAAACATGCTGACTGATTATGTGAAGTTTGCATTCACAAGCTTCAGGCAGAGGCGCATAAGAAGCTGGCTCACCATGCTGGGCATATTCATAGGAATAGCCTCTGTTGTGGCTTTGATAAGCCTTGGCCAGGGAATGCAGAACGCGGTTTCAGAGCAGTTTGAAAAGGTTGGCTCAAAGCGCATAATAATAAGTGCAGGAGGAGCCTATTTTGGTCCAATGGGCTCAAGCCTTGCAATAAACCAGCTCACAGAAGACGACATAAAGGTTGTAAAGGGGGTTAACGGAGTTGAGGCCGCCAATGGAATTCTAACAAAGAACACAAGGGTGAAATACAGCGACCAGACAATGTATGCAACTGCTGTTGGAACTCCAACAGACGCAGAGTCAAGGCGCTACATAGAGAGCATAGGATTCTTTGAAATAAGCCAGGGAAGGCAGCTGAAGCAAGGGGACACATACAAGGTTGTTCTGGGCGACACAATTGCCAAAGACCTCTTCAAAAAAGAGATTTCTGTTGGAGACAAGGTTGAGATAATGGACATAAAGTTTGAGGTTATAGGCATACAGAAAAAGGCAGGAACAGGCATACACGACACCATGATAAGGATGCCTCTTGACGTAATGAGGGAGCTCTTTGACGAGCCAGAGGTTGTCTCAACAATATATGCAACAACAAAAGCAGACATTAATCCAGCAGATGTTGCAGAGAACATAAAAAAGGCGCTCAGGAGCTACAGAAACGTCAAGGAAGGAGAGGAGGATTTCTCTGTGCAGACATCTGAGCAGCTCATAAAAACATTTGGAGTAATACTCACCCTTATCCAGGTCATGCTCATAGGAATTTCTGCAATATCCCTGGTTGTTGGAGGCATTGGAATTATGAACACCATGTACACAGCTGTTCTTGAAAGAACAAGGGAAATAGGAATAATGAAGGCAATAGGAGCAAGAAACAGCGACATAGCAAAAATATTCCTAATAGAAAGCGGGCTGCTTGGACTATCAGGAGGACTAATAGGAGCAATAATAGGAATAAGCATAAGCATGCTTGTTGAAGTTATTGCCCAGAGCATGGGGCAGGTCATGCTCAAGGTTTCGCTAAATCCATTACTGCTTTTTGGAGCGCTCATGTTTTCATTCATAGTAGGAAGCCTTTCTGGAGTGCTTCCTGCATTGCAGGCATCCAGGATGAATCCTGTAGACGCTTTGAGGAAAAGATGATATCTTTTTCTCGAAGCTACGAACAAAGTGAGTATGCTTTGAGGAAACGATGAAAAAGATGAAAAATATGAAAGAGTTTCTTCAAAGCTATGAACTAAAGAGGTATGCATTAAGAAAAAGGTAAAAACATGATTACAGAATACGTGAGGTTTGCTTTTCTGAATTTTAGGGAAAGGAGGATGCGTTCATGGCTGACCATGATTGGAATATTCATGGGAATAGCGGCAGTTGTTGCCTTGATAAGCCTGGGACAGGGATTGCAGGAAGCAATAAAAGACCAGTTCGAGCAAGTCGGAACAGACAAGATAATTGTCATGCCAGGAGGATCCTTTTACGGCATTGGAGGAGGAGAGGTTGACCTCACAGAAAAGGATGTTGAAATTGTTGGAAAGGCATACGGCATAGAAGCAGTTACAGGAATGCTCTACAAGATGGGAAGGGTTGAATACAAAGACAAAGTGACATACACATGGCTCATGGCAATATCTCTGGAAAAGGAGTCAAGGGAGCTCATAGAGAGCATGCAGAGCGTGTATGTGGAAAAGGGAAGAGACCTTGAAAATGGCGACAAATACAAGGCATTGATAGGATATTTGTTGTCAGACGGCTCTGTTCTCAAAAAGGAAGTGAAAGCAGGCGACAGGATAAGCATAGAGGGCACTGACTTTGAAGTTGTGGGCATAATGGGAGTCATAGGAAACCCACAAGATGACAGCAGCATAATGCTGCCCATAGACACAGCAAGGGAAATCTTTAATGAGCCTGAAAAGGTTGACATGATATTCGCACAGGTAAAGCAAGGAGAAGAACCGAGCAGGGTTGCAGAAACAGTGGAAAAAGACCTGCGAAAATTCAGGGGACTTAAAAAAGGGGAGGAAGACTTTGAGGTCCAGACACTCCAAGAGATGGCTGAAACATACTTAATAATTCTTAACATTGTAAATGTTGTACTCATCGGGGTTGCTGCAATATCCCTGGTTGTTGGAGCCATTGGAATTATGAACACCATGTACACTTCAGTGCTGGAAAGAACAAGGGAGATAGGAATAATGAAGGCAATAGGTGCAAGAAACAGCGACATAGCACAAATATTCCTAATAGAAAGTGGCTTACTTGGATTAGCAGGAGGACTTATAGGAACAATAATAGGAATAAGCATAAGCAAAGGAGTTGAGGTAATAGCAGCAGCATATCTGAAAACAACCCTACTAAAAGCGCATTTTCCCCTGCAACTCATACTGGGAGCGCTTGCATTCTCATTCATAATAGGAGCACTTTCAGGGCTGCTGCCTGCATTACAGGCATCAAGGCAGAATCCTGTGGATGCGCTGAGATATGAATAAAAATGATTAAGGATGTTATTGTAAAAAAGGCAGGAAAAAAGGGAAAAGGAGTCTTTGCTTTAAAAAATTTCAAAAAAGGAGAATTCATTTTCCGCGACAAAAAAGGAAAAATAGTCAAAAGAAAAGATGTCAACAAATTATCAAAAGATGACCAGAAACATCTTAACGAAGTGGATGAAGAGCCTTTTGAAATAATGCAATCTCCAGGGAAATACATTAATCACTCATGCAACCCAAATGCAATACCAAAAGGGCGGTCTATCTACGCTCTCAAACCAATCAAAAGAGGAGAAGAAATAACCACAGACTATCGTGTTACCGGTCTTTTTAAGAATAAATGGAAATGTTATTGCGGAAGCAAGAATTGTAAAGGATGGGTTATCAGCGATTTCTTCACTTTGCCTGAAAAACTTCAAAAAAGATATCTCCCATACACAATAAAGGTCATTAAAGAAGAATATAAAAAACGCTTGAAAAAAACGAAAGAATCATGAAAAACAAGAAACAAAAAATCATAGAACTGTATGAAAAGGTCCAAAAAGTTCCCTATTACTGTTTGAAAGAAAGGAATCCTGACAAATTATTTGAATTAAACAAGGGAAGCTGCTTTGAAAAGAATTCTTATCTTGGAAAGCAATATGAAAAGCTTGGAATACCAGTGAAGTATCAACTAATAGTGTTTGACTGGAGAGAACTTCCAGTACCAAAGGACATAATGGATAAAAGGGAAAACAAGCTGGGAGAACATCTTGCCCTGAAGATTATGGTAGATAACAAGTGGGTCTTTGTGGACCCAACATGGGACCCTGCTCTGGAAAAGGCAGGCTTTCCACTGACAAAGAATTGGGATGGAGAAAGCGACACAAAGCTGGCTGTGAAGCCAAAAAAAATAAGAGAGCTAAAGCAAAGTCCGGAAAAAGCTGTTGTGACTGCAAACACCGGATTTCATGATTTATTTAACAAGTATCTGGAGAAGATTAGAAAAAAGAATCATTAAACAATAATTTATAATATTATTCTCAAAATCTTTTCTTTGTCTTTGAGATTCTCCAGGACAAAATCAGCTCCTGCATTCTTCAGCTGCTTTGTTGAATAGATGGTTGTTGCAACGCCAACTGCCTTGACGCCTGCTTCTTTTCCTGCTTTAACATCATTTGGTGTGTCGCCGAAAAGAAAAACATTGTCATTGAACTCAAAACCAAAATTTTCTTTGGCTATTTTCATTGCTATTTTTACCAAATTTGTCCTGCTTATGTCATCGCTTCCAAATCCTCCAAATCTAAAGTAATGGTCTAAGCCAACCTTTTTCATCTTGCCCATTGCAATAGGCTCAAGATTGCCTGTAACCCAGCCAATAAGAACATTTCGTTTGTTTAACTCCTCCAATAATTCCCTGACACCACCCAGGACAGTTATTTCATCAGCTCCAACCAAATCTTTGAAAAAGTCTATGGTTGCATTCATGCAATCCTTTAACTTTGGCCTTATATCACTCTCTTTTAAGCCGTTCTTCTTAAGAACATCAATAATTATCTGCTGGTCAGTCATTCCGTAAGCATTAATTATGTCAACTCTTGTGTCCACTCCATAAACTTTCTTAAATGCCCTGGAGAATGCTTCTCTGTGCGCCTTTGTGCCTTTAGTCAGGGTTCCGTCAATGTCAAAAAGAGCTAACTTGTCCATAAACAACTACTGGAAGAATGTGTTTTATAAAGCTTTTCACAAACCAAATGCATCAGTTAATTCCTTTACTTTCTTGTATTCAGAAACAAAGTTGTGACCCTGGTCGGTTATCTTGTAAAAGGTTTTGCTCTTTTCCTGGACAACATTGATTAAGCCCCTTTTCTGCATCTCATCAACATAAAGCTTTAAGCGGTCGTAGCTGAGATTTCCTCCGTAAAGGGCATGAGTTGGCTTAACCCTGCCTCCCTTTTTCTGTATAAGCAAAAGCAGGTCATACACTATTTCTATCTTTGTTCTTCTGGTCATTTTACCCTTGAAAGCACCAAACCAAAGCCCACATAACTTAATAACTGGAAAACATTGCCCAGGCTGTAAAACCTGAAATTAGGAGGCGAAACACTCATCATGGTAAAGGCATGGCTGCACAAAAGGAGCATGAATGCAATGAATACCAGCAGAGAGTTAATGCTTGACTTCCTGCTGAAATTGCTGTAGGTTTGCACGCACACAAAGAAAAGCAAAAAACCAGCCGCAAGATTGAAGCGGATAATGCCGGTGTGGGACAGAACTGACAGCAAAACTGAAAGCAGCAGGAGAAGGTAAACCATGAGTTTCTCGGCTTTAAGGTAGATTGACACAAAGAGGGTATAAGCCAGCAGTATAAGCACAGAAGTTGCCAGATGTATGTAAAAATAGGTCATGTTCTCCAGCGGCTCATAAAAATACACCCAGGACTCATAAACAAATATATCAGCAACCGCCTTGAGAGCCATGCTTCCTGCCAATAACAGGAATCCTGCCAAAAGATAGGCGTATTTCTTCTCAGATGTCAGCTTGTAAGCCCTGTAGCTGAACATGCCAACAAGCATGGCAGTGATTGCTGACAAGGCGTGCAATAGAATATTGACTCCGAAAATCCAGTATATACTATTAAAAAGGAGTATCATAAG
>CAYGWL010000186.1:0-5772 GCA_964353575.1 uncultured Methanosarcinales archaeon
TATTATGAAGTGATAATCATGCCAACAGAAATTTTATATCAAACTTGGAGTGGAGGATCTGGTGTAGGCGATCCAAGAGAACTAATAGGCTATTGTAAAGAATCCCCACCTGACGTTTTACAAGAGATATTTCAAACACACGCTATTCACAATTTTAAAAACTTATACAGGCCAGTTGATTGGGATTATCCAAATAATTGTTCTGGATTGATTTTAATTGAATCAGAAGCACCTGCCGGAACTTCAATTACCGGAACTCTGAAAGATTTGGATTTAAGCAGGGGAAGAGTAGAATTAGATTCTCCAAGGACAGAAGAAACCTATAAACATGCGCTAAAAGCAGCAATCGAATGGCACTTGGATGATTATCGCGGAGAACAGACAACTAATTATTTAGATACAAGAGATCAAGAAAAAGACGAGCGTTTAGAAAGATATATTACACAGCTCTTGGAAGTAGCACAAGTTACTTTAGGAATTAAAGAACCAACTGTTGAAGATTTAAAGCGAGTTCTAAGAGGGGAATAAAATATCTCTCTATTTTATTTTTTAGGTATTTCTCTCAATTGAAATTAACATTTTATATGTACATTCGCCTGTTTTTTTTGGGGGTTTGTGGCTTTTGAAAGCAAAAATCTAATAAACAAGCAAACAACTACTTCTATGTATGATAACTCTTAGCATGGCTCTTAAGCATTACAAGAGGAAGGAGGTCCAGGACGAGATAGTTTATAATGCCAGGAACAGGGAGATTGCTGTGAGGTATGGCGAGCAGTTTGGAAAAAGGCCTGATACACTTACCTATCCTTATGATGTGCTGGAGCTTGCAAGGCAAGGGGCAACTAGTTTTCATGCCTCTGAGGAGCTCTGGAGCAATGCTTCAAGCTTAAGCCCTGGCATGAGCAGGAAGGAGATGGATGATCTGCGTATAGGCTGGGATTTGCTCTTGGATATTGATTGCCAAATCCTTGAGTATTCCAAGATTGCTTCTGACTTGGTTGTGAAGGCTTTGAGGCATTATAATATCAATAGTGTTAGCGTGAAGTTTTCTGGCAACAAGGGCTTTCACATAGCGGTTCCTTTTGAGGCCTTTCCAAAAAAGGTTGGCAACAAGGAAGTAAGGCTTCTCTTTCCAGAAGCCTCCAAGGCAATTGCTTATTACATAAAGGACATGATAGCAAAGGAGCTGGCTTGGAGAATAATGAAGCTTGAGAAAAATGATTTTAACGCCATTGTAAGGAAAACAGGAAAAACCGCCAAGGATATTATAGGTTACAGGACAACCGCTGCAGGCAGGATATCTGTGCTGAATGTTGACTCATTCCTTGACATTGACACCCTGCTCATATCGAGCAGGCACCTCTTTAGGATGCCTTATTCCTTTCATGAAAAGTCCGGCCTTGTATCAATTCCAATAAATCCTGACAGGATTCTGGAGTTTGACAAGAGCTTTGCTGACTACAGGGAGCTTGTTGTTGAAAAAAAGCACAGGTTCTTGGATAAGGAAAACGTAAAGGCAGGAGAGGCAAAAAACCTTTTGGTGCAGGCATTGGATTTTGGCGTTAAGATTGAGAAAGCAAGTATAAAAGAAGAGAAAGAATTTGAAATTCCTACAGTAGCTTTGCCTGAGAAATACTTCCCGCCCTGCATAAAGAAGATTCTGCTGGGTGTTGAGGATGGAAGGAAGCGTTCGGTTTTTATTCTCATTAATTTCTTGAGCTGTGTTGGCTGGAGTTATGACGAGACAAAGAAACTGCTTTATGAATGGAACAAAAGGAACAGGGAACCTCTGAGGGAGGTTTATTTTTTAGGGCAGTTGAAGCATCACAAGCAGCAGAGGAAAAAAATTCTTCCTCCAAACTGTGACAACTCAGCTTATTACAAGGACATAAGGGTGTGCATTCCTGATAATTTTTGCAGCAGGATAAAGAATCCTGTCAACTATGCCCTGAGGAAAACAAGGTTTCTGAGAAAAAGTGAAAATAACAAGAACAAACATGAAAAGACCTACTAAGTTTTCTAAAATAAAAAGCATGTTATTTGACAAGGAAGACCTCAGATGGGCTACTCCTGAGATTGTTGCTGATTACAGGGCTCGCAGACTTAAATGTGATTTGATTGTTGACTTGTGCTGCGGCATTGGGGGGCAGTCAATATTCTTTGGAAAATATTGCAAGAAGGTAATTGCTGTTGACAAGGATGAGAAAAGGATTGAATTTGCAAAGAAGAACGCAGAAGCTTATGGTGTTAATAATATTGATTTTCTTGTTGGTGATGTTATGGATAAGGACATCATCAATAAAATAAGAAAGCTAAAGCCAGACATCCTGTTTTGTGACCCAACACGCTTGGAAAAGGAGGAGGAGAGGAAAGTAACCAACATCATTCCTAAAGTGGATGATGTTGTCCATGCTTACCGCATTAATGACTTTGCCTTTGAGGTTCCGCCCCAGTTAAGCCCTGAGAAGATACATTACAGCTGCGAAAGGGAGTATGTTTCTGTTAACAATAAATTAAACAGATTAACCCTTTACTTCGGGAAATTGAAGAAAGCTGATGTGAGTGCTCTTGCCCTGCCAAATGGGGACAAGATTGTCAGCAGCAAAACTAAAATTGACATCATTAATAGTGAAGAACCCAAAAAATATCTTTATGAAGTTGACACTGCTGTAATAAAAGCCGGTCTTTTGAAAGAGTTAATTAATAATATTAAGAATATTAATAATAAAAATAAAACAAATAAAATCTTTGTTTACCATAAGAACAAATTAACATTGCTAACTTCTGATAATACTATTAATAGTGATTTTTTAATAAATTATAAACTAATCAAAGAGACTAACAATAACATGGACAGCATCATTAAAATCTTAAAAGACAACGATTTCGGCAGGGTTATTCTCAGGGCAAGCATAAAGCCAGAGGATTACTGGAGACAGAGGAAGGGCTTTGAAGACCAGCTTGAGGGTGAAAGAACAGCCCACCTCTTCATAATCAACAACAGGGCTCTGGTGTGCGAGAAGTTCTGAAAAGGGGCACTGTTCAATATCTTGCCCTCTGCCCTGCGGTCGGACCTTGTCCGACTTCTTTTCTCCTCCCCTTAACTCTGTATGGGGAGGAGAAAAGAACCCAGCAGAGCTGGGCGCAGGGCAGGATTTTGAATGCAGTTCTGAAAAAGAGTAAGCTTTATAAAGGGCCTCTTACTCCTCGCTTGTGCATACGCGTGTACGTTGTATTTAGACCTTAAGTGGTCGGTTTAAATACATTTTTTACACTAAACAAAGCCTGAAAAAGAATCTTTCAGTACAAAAGTTTAGTAATAAACTTTAATTCTTGGAAAGATTCTGCTGAAAGGCTTTTTTTGGAGCTACAAATGAATGTTTTTAGCTCTTTTAATATGCTTGAGGTGGTTGAAGCAACTCTGTATAAAAAATGGCAACAACAAGGAGTCCAAGGCATGGAAGTATGCAGTATTGGCCGAGAAAGCGAGCTAAACGTAGCTATGCGAGGATAAGGACTCATCCAACAAGCCTTGAAGTCAAGCCCCTGGGTTTTGCTGGCTACAAGGTCGGCATGACCCATGTCATAGCTGTTGATAACCGCCAGAATTCAGTGACCTTTAACCAGGACATCTTTGTTCCAACAACCATCGTCGAGTGCCCTCCTTTAAAGGCTTTTTCTCTCCGCTTTTACAAAAAAACTCTTTCTGGTCTGAAATTGGTTGGCGAGGTCTTTTCCAAGCCGGACAAAGAACTTTCTAGAAAAATAAATTTGCCCAAAAAGGCGTCAAAGAATGTTAATGACATTAAGGATTTTGATGATTTAAGGTTGAATGTTTACACGCAGCCCAAGCTGGTTGGCATTGAAAAGAAAAAGCCAGAGCTCTTTGAAATCGCCTTAGGCGGTTCTAAGGAGGAAAAGCTTGCCTATGCAAAAGAAATTTTGGGCAAGGAAATAAAAATTAATGATGTTTTCAAGGAAGGCCAGCAGGTTGATGTCCACGCCGTGACAAGGGCTAAAGGACTGCAAGGACCTGTTAAGCGCTTTGGTGTTGCATTAAGGCAGCACAAGTCAGAAAAAACCAAGAGGGGCCCTGGAACACTTGGTCCCTGGGGAGGCGCAAGGCAGTACAGGGTTGCCAAGGCAGGCCAGATGGGCTACCACTTAAGGCAGGAAAGGAATAAGCAGATATTAAGAATAGACAATAATCCTGAGAACATCAATTTGAAGGGCGGGTTTTTGCATTACGGCAATGTGAAAAATGCTTATGTTTTGATTAAGGGCTCTTTGCAGGGAACATCCAAGAGGTTATTGAGCATTATTCCTTCGATGAGGCCTGATAAGAAGCTTCTGGAAGAGGCACCGCAAATAGAATATGTGAAAAGGTAATAAAACAAGAAAATGAAGCTGAACATCGTGAATCTTGAAAACAGGGAAGTCGGGAAAAAGGAATTGCCGAAACAATTTAGTGAGCCCTATCATCCTGACCTTATCCACAGGGCAGTCCTGATTCTGCAGGGTAACCGCAGGCAGAGATATGGCGCATTTTCAGAAGCAGGGAAAAGGCCTTCAGCAAAGCTCTCGAGGAGAAGGAGGAACTACAAGGGCGCTTATGGAATAGGCATATCAAGGGTTCCGAGAAAGACCATGTCCAGGAAGGGAACACGCTTTGTTTGGCAGGGAGCATTTGCTCCAATGACTGTTGGCGGAAGAAGGGCTCATCCTCCAAAGCCTGAAAAGATTATGATTAAGAAGATTAACAAGAAGGAGAACAGAAAAGCCATACGCTCTGCAATGTCTGCAACAATAGACAGAGATATTGTTAGAAAAAGATGCCATATCCTGCCTGAAAAATATCCTTTTATTCTGGATGATAATTTTGAGAACCTGCAGAAAACAAAGCAAGCCAAAAGTTTGTTAGATAATCTCGGATTTAAGGTAGAGCTTGAAAGGGTTGCAAAGGCAAAGGTAAGAAGCGGTGTTGGCAAGCTGAGAAGCAGGAAGTATAAGAGAAAAACCGGCCCTCTTGTGGTTGTATCAAAGGACTGTGCTTTGTTAAGGTCTTTGAAAAACATTCCTGGCGTGGATGTGGTCATAGTCAATAAGCTTAACGCAGAGCTCCTGGCTCCGGGCTCGCTTCCAGGAAGGCTAACAGTTTTCACAAAGCCTGCAATAGAAAGAATGGAGAAGGAGGCATTGTTTTTGTAAAATGAGAGCTCACGACATAATCAAGTATCCTCTCTCAACAGAGAAGTCAATAAGGTTAATGGAGACAGAGAACAAACTCATATTTGTTGTTGACAGAAAAGCCAGCAAGCAGGACATAAAAAAAGCCCTGGAGGAGCTCTTCAAGGTAAAGATAGTCAAGGTCAACACCTTGATTGACCATGAAGGGAAGAAAAGGGCTTATGTCAGGATAAGCCCTGAAACGCCTGCAATAGATATAGCAACCCAGCTGGGCATGATGTGAGGGAATCTTTATGGGAAAAAATCTTATACAGCAAAGAAGGGGCAAGGGAACAACTGCTTTCAGAGCTCCAAGCTTCCACTATAAAGGAACGGTAGGGCATGTGAGCTTTAGCAAGGATTCTGACCAAGAAGTTAGCCAGGGCTTTATAGAAGACATAATTCACTGCCCGGGTCACTCAGCGCCTTTGGCAAAGGTTGTTTTTGGAAAAGAAGAGGTCCTCATGATAGCGCCTGAAGGAGTTAAGGTTGGTTATACTGTTTTAGCAGGAAAGAACGCTCCTCCAAATATAGGCAATACATTGT
>CAYGWL010000187.1:0-6844 GCA_964353575.1 uncultured Methanosarcinales archaeon
CACTAGATACTATAAGCCCGAAATGGGACTCAAACACAACCAATGCATCAACAGTAACAATAAGAGGCGGTAATGTAAGCTTCGGAGTAAATCTGCAGGATGAAATAGGACTTGACCTTGCATACTTAGAGCTTAACGGAAGTGGTGAATGGAGAAACTATACCTTAGTTGATATAAGCGGAGCCTCAAAAACACTCAACGAAACAAACATCACCTGGAACACTCGTGGGCAATATGTGTGCGGAAAATACTGGTTCAATGACACAGCAAATAATGCAAACCAATCAGGCACAACCTGCTTCACAGTAGCCAACACACCACCAACAACACCACCAACATTAAGTCCTGCAGACCACACAAACATAACAACCAACACACAACAACTAGGCTGCAGCGGAAGCACTGATGCAGACAGCGACACAATCAACTATGAGTTCTACATAAACACCAGCACAGACCCAACAACACTACACCAAAACAACACAGGAACAACATACAACTTCATAGCACCACGGTCAGGAGCATACTACTGGAGATGCAGAGCAAACGACGCTTATGGAGCAAACAGCTACACAACCAGCAGAAACCTATACATAGACCTCCAACCACCGCAAACCAACATCAGCATCTATAACAATGCATCAGCCAACACAGAGTATACTGCTGTAATTAACTGGACAGCAAACATAAGCGATGACATGAGTTTGAGTTATGCTTGGCTTGAACACAACGCAACAAACAGAGACAACGGCGCTCCTAAATTGTTTAATGAAAGCATATTCTGGCTTGGAAATGCAAAGAACTACAATGTCTCAAAACAAATAATAATCAACGTAACCAGAGGCAACTACACATGTGCGAGATACTGGTTCAACGACACAAGCAACAACAAAAACGTAACAAGCTGGAGCTGCTTTAACATAGTAGCAGACCAAACACCACCAAGTGTAACCGTAACAGACACCCCAGACCCGCAAGGATTAGGAGAAAATGTTACCATAAGCGCAACCATAACAGACTACTCAGGAATATCAGCAGTAAAGTTCCAGATAACCAGTCCGAGTAACGTGGTTGTGAACTTCACAAACAACACAGGAAGCGGAAACAACTACATCTTAAACTTCCTGAACTATACTAACGGAACTTACACATACAGAATATTTGCCAATGACACTTTAGGAAACATGAACAGCGCACAAACAGGAAGCTTCGAGATCTACAGCAAACTAAAAATACAAGTAAGAACAATAAAAGACAGCTACGGAGCTAATGAGATAGTGAATATAACAGACCCAGCAGGGAATGATGAGTTAATAATAAAGTTTGAAAACATAAAAAATGATGTTGAAAATAATAAAAACAATAACAATGAAATAATAACAAAAACACTAACAACAAAAAATTCTCCAGAAATAATCTCAGCACAAGTCACACCAACCAAAGTAACACCAGGAGACATAATGATAATAACAGCAGAAATAACAGACAACTATGGAATAAAAAAAGTCACAGCAGACATGGGAGGAATAGAAATTATTGATTTAGAATTAAAAGAAGGCAACATCTATGAAGGCATATGGAACAACACATGGAAAGTACACTCAACAGAAACAAAAGAATACAACACAACCATAACAGCAACCAACAACCTAGGCAGAAAAGCAACAAAAACTGTTGAGTGGAAAGACCCAGTAGACTGGTGGAACACAGCATGGCATACCAGAAAACAGCTCAATATTACAAACAACAACGCAACTAATGTTCTGAGGGCAGGGTACTCTGTTAACTACACCTTGAATACTAGTGAACTCATAGGTATAGGTAAGATGCGGGCAGACGGCTATGATTTAAGAATTGTTTATTATGATGGAACAAATCAAGAATTAAATAGGGTCAACGGAACAGCCTTTAACACAGCTACAACACAGATATGGTTCAAGTTACAAAGAAACATCTCTGCAAGTGGTTGGAATGCTTCTTATTACATGTATTATAACAACCCTGATGCTGGAGCTCCTCCAGAAAATAGGTCAAAGGTTTATCTATGGTTTGATGATTTTAATAGATCTGATGTGGCGGACATTACTGTAGAAGAGGATTATAACAAAACCTATGGCGGAACGTGGTCGATTGAAAATGGGATGCTTAAAAATGTTGGAGCAGCAGGAGATCCAAACAAATTGATGGTTAATGCTCTTGGCATTGTTGACCATGATGTTGAGATGTTTGTAAAGATGAATGTTAGTACTTGGGTAGGTAATAATGATGAGGGTAGAATGGGTCTTTCTTGTTGCATGAATGCGACTGGAGCAGGGTATGCTGCTTTGTTCCACACTGACCAAACCAGTTTAGATCTATTGAATGATTTGCTTTCTTGGGGTACTTTAGGGTCTTTCTCTTGGTCTACCAATACCTCGTACTTTATGAGATTCATAGTGATTAATCCTTCTTCTAACTTGGGACGGGCGAAGGCATGGGCGGTAGGAAGTAGTGAACCAAGTTCATGGACTGTTGATGGCACTTTTGGTACAGGGGCCGCGTTGGGTTACGGAAGGGTCGGTATTGGAGGTTCTCGTCAGGCTGATATAACTTACTTTGATGATTTCACAATTCGTTATATTCTTCTTTCAGCACCAACAGTAACAAATATAACAGAAGAAGAAATTAATGCTCTTACTTGGACTAGCATCACTAATAATGCTTCAACAGCAACAAGTAGTGGAGGAGATGTTAACTGGACAGCAATGCTATACAGCAACGTAAACCTAAACTACGCCACTTTAACAACCGATGACACAGGAACATGGACAAACCAAACATTTGTACCAATTTCAGGAACAAAATATAACTTCAGTTATAAATACACAATAACTGCTGGTGATAACAATTATGTTTGTGGAAAGATATGGTTTAATGACACCTCAGGCAAGAGTAATGAAACAGATAATAGTTGCTTCACAACATCTTACGTTGATGCGAATCAATCAAAAATAGCTAATAAAGGAGCAACTAATGCCTCAATATATGTACTGATGAAAGTCCAATACTACAACACAGCCACAGGAGTATGGGTTGATGATGACATTGTGGTTAACGACACAACACCAAGAAGGATACAAGCAGGAACAGAACTGAAACTAGACGCCCTGTTCAACGGCTTATGGAGCACAACTGCTAATGCAAGCAATGGTGGCGGAACATACAGGATAATGGCAATAGTAACAGATAATTATGACAATACTTTAATTAATTATACAGGAGCAATACTCAACGCAACATACAACTTCACAATAGACACAACAAGCCCAACCTGGAACAACATCTACAACAACGCATCAACAACAACCTACTCAGGAGGAAACGTAAACTGGACAGCAAACATAAGCGATAATATCGGTTTGAGTTATGCCTGGCTTGAACACAATGGAACGAACAGGGATAATGGAGCGCCAAAACTGTTTAATGAAAGCATATTCTGGCTGGGAAATGCAAAGAACTACAATGTCTCAAAACAAATAACAATAAACGTCAGTGCAGGCAATTACACCTGCGCAAGGTTCTGGTTTAAAGATGCCTCAAACAACCTCAACAAGACTGACTGGAGCTGCTTCACAGTTGCAGTAACACCAGCAAAGTCAATATCTGTTACCGGAAGTGTAAACTTTGGCTCAGGAGCAGTGCTCGCTGGAAATGAAGGCGCATGGCTTTACAGCGACAAAACATCAAGTGCTAATGGAAGTTGGACATGGAGTGCACAAGAATTCATAATAACAAACGACGGAAACCAAGCAGGAATAATAACAGTCAATGCCTCGCAAAACCAAGAAAACTGGATAGGAACTGGCGCTGACGCATTCATAAACGGAACAGAAAGCGCAGCAAACAATGGATGCTCCGGCAACACAGCAACATTTAACAGACTAAACACAACCAACGCTGCCACAATATGCTCAAGCCTGGCTTCAGGAACAAACAACAAAGTAGAAGCAGATATAAAAATCTACATACCATCAACAATACAACCAGGAACAGAGAAATGGACAAATGTCACTTTCTATATCACATAAATATATCACATAAATATATCATTTAAAATATATTACGCAAGATTAAGATTTTCAGCATACCACTGAAAAATAGAAAAGTTTAAATATCAGGTAGTTAATATTGAACTAAAAAAATGAGGGCACTTGATTCAAAAACCATCATTGTTGTTTTATTACTTTTATTCTTAGCAGGCTCAATCTTTAGCTCTTACGTGATTTACAGCTCTTTTAATCTGGCAAATGAAGAGCCAAAGAACTTTGGGAAGATAAGCTTTAGCATACTTCCAAGGCCTGAAACTCCGCCTGAGGCAACAGGCAGGAGCACCATTGCATTTAAAATAATAGAAAGACCGGAGGAATAAAAATGAAAGAAGTTTCAAACACAACAATCATGGTATTATTGGTAATAGGGATTATAATATCTTTTGGAGGCGCATTCCTCAACCTTAACAGGCTGGCGCAGATGGGTGCCATTACTGGCTACGCAACTATGAGCTCGCTTAATGTTACTATCGCCACTTATAAAGCCATAGCTGTAACCGGCTCCATTAATTTCGGCAGCGGTTATGCTACCGGGTCTACAGGTGCGTGGATGGACAGTGGAGACACGTCTACTACTAACGGAACCTGGACTTGGTCTGGACAGAGCTTTACCATAGAGAACCAGGGAAATGCTGTTGGTGCTATATACGCAAATGCAAGTCAGGACCCAGCAACATGGATAGGCACAGATGGTCAGGCATACCTTAACGGAACAGAGCCCGGCTCTGATAATGGATGCAGTGGCGCCACAGTAGGAAACATGATGACTTACCAAAACGCATTGAACTCAACAGGCACAATAACAATCTGCTCAGCCCTGGCAGCGGTTCCCAATACTGCAGACACGGTCTTGGCAAATGCAAGGATTTTTGTGTCTACTTCAATAGGATCATCAGCTACTCCAAAGTGGACCAATGTAACATTTTTTGTACAATAAAAAAATCTTTTTTATTTTTTTAGGTGATTTCAGTGAGGCTTAAAAACATAGTTTATATCTTATTCTTGATTCTTCTTATGAAGGGCGTGTTTGCAATAGGCATTTCTCCTGGAAATGTCGTGATAAATTTTGAGCCAAACTTCTCAACAACCATTGAGTATAGCATAGTGAACACCATGCCTTTTGAGGTCGGAGTTGAGATCGGCTTTGGAGGACCACTGAGCGAGTACATGAATATAAGCCAGAAGTACATTGAGTCCTTGAAGCCGTCTGAGGTAAAGAAAATAATCCTGACTGTCAATCTTCCTGAGAAAATAGATGAGCCAGGTCTGAAAAGGCACACTTTATCAGCTGTTGAACAAAGGAGTGTGGAAGGAGCATCAGGAATGGTTGCAAGGGGCGGCGTAATTGACCTCATAGACATCTGGGTTCTTTATCCTGAAATCTATCCCAAAGCAGAATTAACCGCCTCTGATGCAAGCGTAAACGACACTGCTGCAATGAGGGTAACGCTCTGGAACTACGGAAAGCCAAACATAACCTTTGTTAAGGGCTATGTTGAGATAATGGACCTTGAAGGCAAAGTTATAGACACCATTACTCTTAGTTCTGTTTTCAATGTGCCGTCCTTTGAAGCCAAGGAAATGGAGGGTTCCTGGAAGACCCTTGATGTTACGCCAAGCATATACAGTGCAAGAGCGGTCCTTAATGCTGACGGAAAAGAGCTTGTAACTGATGAGCGTAAATTCAAGGTTGGTGAGCTAAAACTAAAGCTTCTCAGCTACACGCAGAAGTTTTACAAGGACCAGATAAATGAGTTCGAGCTCTTTGTTGAGAACAGCTGGAACCATGATGTGGAGGGTGTTTTTGCAGAGGTTTTTGTAAAAATGGATGGAAAGGTGGTTGCACAATCCAAAACAGTGAACTATCAGTTTTTGCCTTGGGAAAAGAAGCCCATGAAAGGATTTCTCAATACAGCCGGACTAAAAGAAGGAATTTATGACACTGAAATTGTGCTAAGCTACTTAGGGAGAACAACCAGTGAAATGAGAAGCATAGAAGTTATAAATAAGCCAATTCCAACCAGCCTCATTTTGATAGTTTCAGCAAACGTCATAATAGTTTCAGTAATTATAATAATTGTGCTTGTAATCCTGATCAGAAAGAGGAGGAAGAAAGGATAAAACAAAGAATGAATAAGAAATGAATAAGCCCATTTTTATCTTGACAATAATCTTTTTAATAACATTTGCAAGCGCTTCTTTTTTATTTTACCAAAGCTCAAAGATTATGGAAAAAAAGGAGCTTGTGATGAAGCTTGTTGTAACAAACAATCCCAATGAAGTGATGCCTGGCAACAGCACGGATTTTATAGATTTTGGGGTTGTATTAGCGGGCTCAAATCCAAAGGCGCACCTGACCTTCGCAAATAATAATGAGAAGATGAGCCTGATAACCATAAAAAAAAGTGGCGAACTCTCAAAATTTGTCAACATAACCCAGAATGAATTCTTGTTAGAGCCAAACCAGACCAAATGGGTTTTGCTGGAAGCAAGCATGCCTGAAATGACAGTTCCAAGAGAATATTACGGCAAAGTAAGCATAATCCAGAAAAGAATTTAAGGGAACTTGATACATAAATGATATATTATTGATATATTATCTTTCTAACAAATAGTCTATTTTAGAAAGTTTTATATATCAAATAAGTATATTATTGATATATGACTTTGATACACGTACGGGTAGGCAAGGAGCTCAAAAGGCAGATGAAGCTGCTGATTGACTCAGGGCTTTTCAGCAACCAGGCAGAGATAGT
>CAYGWL010000188.1:0-11689 GCA_964353575.1 uncultured Methanosarcinales archaeon
AAGGCAATACAAACACCAGGAGCAATGAAGGAATTTAACCGGCTTACTGGTTCATGGCATGATTTGCCTCCAAGAATTGGAAACCTTTACTCTGCCTCGCTTCCAGCATCATTGATGTACGGACTGCAGAACATGAAAGAAGCAAAGGAGCCATTTGATGCCTTGCTTGTTTTCTTTGGCAGCGGTCTTCAGGCAATAGCCATGTCAGTAACAATCCATCCTGACGCCATAAAATACGCAAAGCAGCTTGATGTGAAGGCAATGATAGACAAGGAAAACACAATTCCCATCACGCCAGGAGAGTACCTTGACAATATTGTCAAAGAAAACCCAAAGCCATTCGAATCTTCTCACAAGGGATATTTCATGAAGAAAAGCCCTGTTGAAAGGGGATATCCTGAATATTCAAGAATCTCATAAGAATCTTGTTAAGATTGCTTTTGTTAATGTCCTTTTTATAGATTTTAGCATTCTTGATGATTTCGTTTTTGTTAATCTTTATTTTCTTATTTTTTAAGATATCAACAACATGGTTACTAATCATGAACTGGCAGAACTGCGTTACATTCTTTGGCTTGTTTGTTTTATGGCACCTTTCAAAATCAATCAACACCGGCTTATTGTTTTTAGTGATAATTATGTGCTTCAAAGGATGATGCATCTCCTCTTTGTTTATTTTTAATTTATCCATGATGTAAAGCTGGTTAAAGATGTTTCTTATGATTTTAAGGATATTATTCCTATTATTTTTAGCAAAATTATCAAGAACAAACTCGCCCTCAATAAAATTGTAAATCAAATAGTTGTTTTTGCTATAAATCAACTTAGGACCGATGTTGTTTTTATTTAATATTCTCAGCCACTTTGCCTCGTTCTTTATCCTGTTTTTAGCTTTTGTGTCTTTCCTTTCAAGCTTTATCGCAAGTTTTTTGTTATTTAAAGTTCCAAGATAGATTATTCCGCGATGTCCTTTTGTTAATTTTTTGATGTTTTTGATATTTTTTTTATTTAATTCCATCAACAACTCTGACTTGTTTACCAAGTAAACGTAAAGTGTTTCAAAGAATATGTGTTTTTGTTTAAGTTCTTTAAATTCAAAACAAGAGTTATTGATGATTTCATCAACTTTGTTTTTGTTGGTAATAGAACTGAAAACCATCAAGATTATTCCTTTATCCTTTAAATAATCATTAACATTATCAAAAAATCTCTGAATAAGCTCATAACCCTTTTTTCCTCCGTAAATGGTTTTGTCCTTTATTCCTCTGTCCTGGGGAAGGTAAGGAGGGTTAAAGATTATGACGTCGAACCTGTTTTTATTGCTTTTTTTAATGTTTTTGAACAGGTCAGAATGAACAACCTCAATGTTTCTTATTTTGTTTTTATTGATTTTATTTTTTAAATTTTCAATAACCTTCTTGTTAATATCCGCTGCCAAGACCTCTTTTGCCTTTTTCGCTGCTTCTAATGCCAAAATCCCTGAGCCGGTTCCCATGTCAAGAACATATTCCTTACCTTTGCAATGCCTTTTCACAGCTTCCAAAAGCAAAAAAGAGTCCTCCCTTGGCTCATAGACTTCCATAACCAAGCAAAAAATAGTGATGATTATAAAGTTTTCCAATTAAAGCAAATACTTTTATGCTGTAGTCAAGACAACGCAAGCTTTTTATAACTTAACACATTCATCTCCTCATCTCGAGGTGTTTTTGTAATGGTCAAAGAGCATATAGTTAAAGCATTAAAAAGAACTGGAACAGCTTTAGCTACTGCTGCCTTAGCCGGCACAATTGCTCTTGGTGCGTGTTCTCTTGGCGCTGTTGCAGGCGCTTATATCATGGATAACCACACAAATTATGCTGAAAGCACGCCAACCCTTGACTTGGCTTACCAGGCTTCATTAATGCAGTACACTCCAACACAAATACCAACCATTGCAGAAAATCTGGAGAGCCTGATTACGCCAATGCCTCAAACCCCTCAGCCAGGACAAACACCAGTTATGTCAACTCCTTATCCAAGGCAGACTCCTGTGCAAACTTATCAGCAAACACCTGTAATGCCAACTCCTCAACAAACACCAGCCATGCCTACTCCTCAGCAGACTCCTATGCCTACTCTTCAATTAATTCTTGAGCCAACACCTCAGCCAACAATAAACAATCCTGTAAATCAAACAAATCCAACCATGATTCCAGCAACACCCATTCCAACAAATTCTTCTATTCCTTACACTGCCTCAATGACTCAGAAATTGATAAGGGAACTGGGAGATTTATGGCAGCTGCCTTTCTTCGACAACACAAGTATGATCCAGTGTTCTGCCCAGAACTTTGTTGACCCTGAGCGCTATTGGGATTATTTTGTAGGAAGTGATTGGTTTACAAGCGACCACTATGGTTGCATTGGCTTTGATGGCAACTTTAGAAATTACAGGATTGTTAACGGAGAGTATGAGATGCTTGCAACATCAGGGCCAGGATACATTTCAAGGATTTGGCTCCGAACACCTGTGCAGCACAATAACCCTGCTGTGGCATGCGATAATACTGAAAACAATTGCACAGAGTGGGGGAACATGTCTGGCAACATAAGGTTTTATTTTGATGGAGAAACACTTCCAAGCATTGACATGCCTTTAAGACAATTCTTTGATGGAAGCAATTCCCCTTTCCTGGAAGATTTAGTAGGGCATTACAGAACTAGAAATGGCGGCACAGTAAGCTATGTTCCTATGCCTTTCCGTGATTCTGTCAGAGTAACCACTACTGAACTGCCTAACAGCTTTCAGATAGCTGTCAAGCGCTTTAATAATGACCCGGGATATTTTGAAAGCTTCAGGCTGCCGCTTAACCCAGCTGAGCAAAGAGAATTGGAAAAGGTTGTCCAAATATGGCAAAACAGGGGGCAGATTCCTTATTACAATGTTTCTAATGATGTCAGAAATAATAATTATAATATAGCAGCTTTTAGCAATGCAGAACTAAGACTAGATGCTCCGGGAACCATCCAGGAGCTAAGAATAAGGGTTCCAATGGAACAAGTGAGTGATTTGGAGCTCATGCTCTTTTGGGATAACAATCCAAATCCTGCTGTGCAAGCACCTCTGCAGGCATTTTTTGGAACAAGGGAATTATTGTTGCCCTACCGGGCCTTGCCAATGGGAACAGATATCAATAGCAATGAGGTGGAGTTTTACAACTTTCTTCCAATGCCTTACAACAATGCAAGAATAGTAATTGCAAACAATCGGGGAGATGCTGTTCCTGTTAATCTTAATGTCAGAGTTGGACCGCAACATCCATCAGGAGCAAGGTTCCATGCTCAAGTCAAGCAAGAAAGAATGCAGGCAAGCACAGATCTACAGGGAAATTATGTTGCTGCAAACATATCTGGCAGGGGTAAGTTTCTTGGAATAATATTCACAGGCTATGACCTTGACAGGCATCCTGCAATCCGTGATGAACAATTGAGCGATACCTGGCCGCTTCCATATCTTGAATCAAACATAAATGGCTTTGTAGATGGCCTCATGATGCTGCCTGATACCGGTGCAGAGGATTTTGCAAATGCAGGATGGTATTTTGTTAATCAGGATGTTCCAGGGCTTCAAAAACAATTCCCAGAAGCAGGCTGCATTATAAGAGACAGGACTGTTATGAATGAAATGACCTCTCTTTACCGTTTCTATCTCACAGATTCACCGGAGTTCCAGAACAATTACAGCATGGAAGTAGAGCACGGCTTTTATCTTAACAATCTCTCAGTCACTTATTCAAGTACTGCATTCTGGTATCAGTATTAATACAAAAATCAAAAATTAACCTCAACCTGGTCTGTTCTTTGGTAAGGCATTATTTTGGTGTCCTTGACAGTCATTCTTGTGCTGTGTTTATGCATCAATAATCCAAGCCAGGCAATCATGGCAGCATTATCAACTAAATATTGATTTTGGGGAACAAAGCACTTTGCTCCTCTGGATGTGCACATAACATCTGCCATTTCCCTTAATCTTTTGTTGCACGCAACACCCCCGCCAAGCAGCAACTCGTCTTTGTCGCAATGAGCAAGTGCCCTTTCAGATACCTCTAAGAGCATTGCAAAGCTGGTTTCCTGCAATGAAAAGCATAAATCCTCTTTCGTGTATTTTTTGGAATTATATTTATTTTTTAAATTAGTCAATATTCCTCCAAAGCTAACATCCATGCCTTTGACAACATAAGGCAGCTCAACATAGTTCTTTCCTTGTGACGCCAGTTTTTCTATTATTGGTCCTCCTGGAAAACCAATACCCATGTATCTGGCAAAAGAGTCAAGAAAATTGCCTGTTCCAATATCAAGGCTTTCGCCCATTACCCTGTATCTGCCTCCTTCAAAGCTTATCACTTGAGTGTTTGCTCCAGAAACATACAATAGCACAGGGTTTTTGGATTTTGTCAATAGCTTGCCAATCTCAAGATGCGCAATGCAGTGATTCACGCCAATTATTGGAATATTATGCTTTAATGACAATGCCCTTGCTGCGAATGCACCAACCCTTAGGCAATGCCCAATTCCAGGACCCTGTGAAAAGCTGATTAAATTTATGTCTTTGATGTTTTTGTTTGCATCACCAAGCGCCTTTCTAATAACATCTCCACAAACCTCAACATGGTGGTCAGCAGACTTGGCAGGAATAATGCCCCCTTTTTTTGTTGTGTAGGCATCCATGACATTGGAATAAATCCTGCCATCACTGTCAACAACCGATGCTCCAAAGGTGTGGGCAGTTGTTTCTATGCCTAAGCACAGTATTTTCTTTGTTTTTTTCATTATTTTCATTATTGCTATGTTTTTGATGTTTTAAATATAAATCTTTTTATTAACAATATTTAGAAATCTTTTTAAACCAACACAACAAACCAGAACTCACGCCGGGATCGCATACTCAGAAAGCAAAAGCTTTCTGGTCGCGCTCCCTGCTTACGCCGGGATCGCATAACCTGGTACTCTCAGAAAGAGAGCAGGAGATTGCGCAAGCCTTGAGAGCTTGTTTCCGAAAGGATATCTGGGTTCAAAGCCATCTTTTTGCTAAAGCAAAAAGCTGGACCAAAAATCATGGGACTCCTAGCTAACGCCGGAGTCCCCTGAGGTCAGATGGTGAAATTCCCAGTCCCGGCGTTTTTTATTTTTTGAGTAGTGAAAAACCAGTAAATTTATATAACTCGGATTATTCCTTGTTTCTTGGTGATACCATGGATAAATACCTCTGTCAGAAGAAGGAGTTTGGAACAGCAGCCACTGGCTTTTCAACGCTTGTTGACGAGCCAAAAACCCTTGAAAGAGAAAGGATTGGTCTTGAAGCTGCAGTGGAATTAGTGGAAGAGTTTTTGGCAGGTTACCGTGTTTACTTAAAGCAATGGGATAAACGATTTCCTTTGAGAGCAGGAGAGCCAGAAAAGAAAAGTGATTTTTATTCCATCCTGGCTGGTGACCCAAAGAACCCAGCAAACCGGACTGTGGGAAGAATGATCTTTTATAAAGGGTCTGGAAGAAAGGACGACTACACAGAGCTTCAACTCTTGTTATTCGATGCTTTTCCAGGCAAGATATTAACTCCTGGAGAATTTTTCCATGCTATCATCCATTCAGGCATTGAAGGGCTTAGGATTCCTGCAAGGCGTGTGCGTGATGGATTCTATGATTTATTCATGTATGAATCTGATTATATACGCGACCAGGAGTTTCAGCAGGTGCCTGTATTTAATCGGGCATACGCGATGTCTTGAAAGGCAGGATTTTTTAAGTAAATATTTAAATCCAGTTCCATTCGCTATGTATTATGAATTCAGGACATATTGACCTTTTGGGATTAACAAGCGCCATAACAGACTTTGTTGTTGAGGTTAGTGAGCAGGAGCTTGCATGCCTTGGAATTACAAAAGGCATTCTAAACCAGAGTGTTGAAGCTAAATCAGAGTTCCGCCGAAGAATTTCTTCAAATATTGTTTATACCTCTCCTGGCGGGTCCCCTGCAAATGTTATTTACGGTGCTTCTCAGCTTGGACTTCAAACTGCCCTTATTGGAACAGTAGGCAATGATGAAATGGGCTGGAGTTACATAAGGTTTTTAGAGGATTCGAACATCATTCCATTGATGCATGTGCTTGATGGTAAGAGTGCTGTGTGCTATACACTCATAACTCCGGACGGTGAGAAATCACTTGTTACAGAGATGGGAGTTGCTGGCAACTACGTCTTTGATTATTCCATGTTACATAATGTTGAGATTTTCCACACAAGCGGTTATGAGCTCTTAACAAACCCTGACAGGACAATGGAGATAATTGAGCATATGCATTCTCTTGACGCAAAGATAAGCTTTGACCTTGCTGACCCAGATGTGGTTGAAGAATTCATTCAGTACATTGGCGCATTTCTTAATCATGTGGCTGTTTTGTTCATGACTGAGGAAGAAGCTTATGCACTGACTAAATGTGAGCCTGTTAAAGCATTAGCAGAATTAAGCTCAATTTGCCAGGTTGTGTGTTTGAAGCAAGGCAGCAGAGGCTCTGTTGTGAGCGCAGGATTAAATACTTTCAATATCCCTGCATACAAAACAAACCTTGTGAACACGCTGGGTGCAGGGGATGCTTATGCTGCAGGCTTTTTGGCAGCATACCAGCAAGGACATGATATTGAACATTGCGGCCATTCTGCGAGCAGGTATGCTGCAAGAGTGTGCGCGGTCAAGGGTGCGCATCTTTAAGTTAATTCTTTGCTTATGATACCAAAAGATTTATCACTTTAAAAAGATGAAAACACCAAAAGATTTATATAAATCCGCGCATCACTGAACATATAAGTTTTGCTTCGGTTGGGGGTTTAAAAAATGATTGATAATCTTAATGTTGCGTATTCAAACATTGTAACAGCAAGAACTCCGGAGGACATTTTTGGTAAGCTTAAAGCAAGAGATATAAAGGGACAAGAAGCAGAGCTTAAGAAATTGTATCATTATTTTGCACGCATTGTGCATCCAGACGCTTATTCAGGAGATTCAAAAGCAGGGTATATGGCAGAAGAAGCATTTAAGCACTTGATAAGTCATTATGAATCTGCCCTGGAAAGGGTCAAAAACCAGGTATATGGGGTGGATTATACAGCACGCGCACCTCATGGAGCTGGGGAAATGACATTCAGCGTTGGAAGCCGTGAATACAGGATTTTCTCACATGTTGTTGAAGGAGATTTCTGCCAGGTGTATTTCGGCGAAATGTCTGATAACGGAACTCTTGAAAAAATCTGCCTCAAAGTTCCCAGAGACAACAAAGATAATGGATTACTGGTGACTGAATCACAGATTCTTAGGAGCATTCAGCACAAGTCGCTTCCTGTGCTCTTGGACAGCTTTGAGATGAAGGACAGAAGAAGGGCAAACGTCCTGAGGCAAGTTGAAGATAGCTATGACCTGCAAACTCTGAGAGGATATTTTCCGAGAGGGCTGCCGCAAGAACACGCAGTATGGGTTTTAGACCGGCTCCTGAGTGTTCTTGGCTTTCTGCATATCAACCTTGTTATCCACGGCAGCATAGAGCCAGGGAATATCCTGGTCACACCTCATAATCATAACGGATTTTTGATAGACTTTTTGTTAGCAGTCCCAGAAGCAAATCAAGCAAGTGCGAAATATGTTGCAGTTAATGATTACAGTGCTCCTGAAATTCTGCAGGGAGCAAAACCGCATCCCGCTTCTGACATGTATTCCTTAGGCAAATCAATGCTATACCTGCTTGGCGGAGATGCTGCTAATAAAAGCTTTCCAAGTGGTGTTGATAACAGAATTGTGAGTTTTCTTGAAAGCTTCCTAAGAGAGGACCCTTATGAAAGGGTAAGTAATGCCTGGGAAAGCTGGCATGAATTAAAGGACTTGCGCACAAAGGTTTTTGGTGCACCAAGTCAATTTTTAGAACTAAGAATAGGAGGAGATAAACATGGGAGGAGGTAATTATGAGAGAGATGTTGGTAGTGCCTCATCTTCTGGAAGATTTCCAACAGGAGGCACATCCAGTGCGCGTGCAAAAGTAGCAATGGGAAGAAGTTCTATGCATACAGATACCAGCCCGTATAAGAAGAAAATAAAATCTGATAGAAAGAGTCCAATTGTTGTGGCATTGGATGGAACAGGTTCAAATATTGAGTTCGCTCGCATTGTATATGACAAGGCGCCAATGTTTTTTGGACAAATAGAGCAACAAGGATATTTAAGTGACTTTGACATCAGCTTTTGTGTTGTGGGCGATGCTTACTGTGATAAGGCACCATTGCAGGTTTGTGATTTTGCATGGGGTATTGATTGCGACGCTCAGCTTAAGAAGCTGTTTCTTGAAGGATATGGTGGCGGGCAACACACGGAAACATATGAATTAGCAGCATATTATTTCAGCAAATATTGTGACATGCCAAATGCTGAGATGCCTTTTATGTTTATTATAGGTGATGAAGCGCCTTATCCCTACCTCGGACGGGAAATTGTGAGAGCACAACTTGGTGAAGAGTTGCAGGCAGATCTTGAAACAAGAGTAGTGTTCCAAAGTCTGTTTAAGCATTTTAAAGGAAATGTGTTCTTCCTTCAGAACGCTTATTATGGAGTAAGAGATATGGAGCCCAATGTGACTTATACAGAAGAAATCAAGCAAGAATGGTTAAAATGTTTTGGGTATGAAAATGGTCAAAAAATACGCCCAATTCATGAAGAGAAATCAATAGTGGATGTTATTCTTGGGCTGATTGCAATGACAGCAAGAGCGAGAGACCTGAGTGGATACCTTGTAGACATGGGAAACAGAGACCAGACATCAACACGCATTGCAAATGTGAGAAGCTCTCTTGAAGGATTTGAGAGAAGCTTGGTCCCGGTTGTTGACGCACAACTGCCTGTGGTGACTGGAAAGAGGCGCGAAAGCGGAGTGCGAAGGTTGTGAAAAATGCTAACAGCAACTTTGCCATCAGCTGACAAGACAGGACTTGTTGAGAGGATGTTTTCTCATCCTGCAATAGGCGGAGCCAGGTACAATGTTGGAATCAGAACAGTGTACGATCCTGTCATGGCATTGTCATTAGTGAAAACGCAGGCGGAAAAGTACAATAAAAAGCTGTGGATTGATCTTAAGGGAAGGCAGCTGCGCATAACAAGATGGGCAGAGCCAACATACGGGGACATAGAGCTGAACCATGAGATTGAAGTTGACCTTCCTGCAAGAATCTTTTTCAGGGGCGGACACTGTTCAAATGTAATTGGTGTGAACGGCAACAGAATATCTGTTGATCCTGACCCGACAGAAGCAGTTGGAGCTGGCCAGGCAGTGAATATTATTGGGAGTAATCTGCAAATCAGAGGGTATTTGACTGAGCAGGATGTTGAATATCTTGAAGCAGCAAAAAGATTGGGAATTAGAGACTGCATAATCTCTTTTGTGGAACAACCAGAAGACATTATTGAAGTAAAGCAGATTTTTCCTGAAGCAAGGCCAGTGCTCAAGATAGAATCGCAGAAAGGGCTTGCTTATCTGGCAACTGAATACCATGGCGAACACCAGCTAATGGCTGCAAGGGATGATCTGCTCGTGAACATTGGCGAAAACAAGGCTCAGGTCTTAAAAACTCTTGAAATGATTATTGAAAAAGACCCTGAAGCAATTGCTGCTTCACACATCCTGGGCTCACTTGAAACATTAGGCCATGTTATGGTGGCTGACCTGTCAGACTTAAGATTGCTTCAATTAATGGGATACAAACACTTTATGTTGAGTGACAATATTTCTCACAGGCATTTTGACCAAGCAATGGCAGAGTTAATGAATTACTTCAGGGTCTACAATGAGTGAAGCCTATTTTGTTGCAGGATTAGGATATGGTGATGAAGGAAAAGGTTCAATTATTGATTTTCTTGCACGCATTACTGGTTTGGAAACAATTGTGCGGTATAACGGCGGACCCCAGGCATCCCATCATGTTGCGTCAGACAATTTGATGCACTGCTTCAGCCAGTTTGGTTCCGGAACACTGGTGCCAGGAACAAAGACGCACCTTTCAAGTAAGATGATGGTTGATCCCTTGGCTCTTGAAACCGAGGAAAAGGTCCTGGCTTCAAAAGGAATCCCTGACGCCTATGATCGCCTAACAATTAGCTTGGATTGCCTGCTTGTTACTCCGATGCATGCACTTGTTGGGCAAATGCTTGAGCTTTCAAGAGGACAGCACAGACATGGAAGCTGCGGCAGAGGAGTTGGAGCTGCAGTTGCAGACTATAAAATTTGGGAAGAGCGGGCTTTACGCTTTAGAGATCTTTTAGACAAAGATACTCTGCGCCACAAGCTTGATTTTATATGGAGAGTCAAACTTGACCAAGCAGAACAGTTTGTTGATTGTGATCCTGGAAATAAGGAGATTCAAGAAAGATATCATGCTCTTGCCAGAAGAGATTATGTGGACCTGCTTGTCAGAGAATATGAATCTTTTTTAGACAGATGCAATGCTGTGTTCTCTGCACACACACCAAGTATTCCTGCAATATTTGAAGGTGCCCAAGGAGCACTCATCGATGTAGAATATGGATTCTGGCCGTATGTCACAAAAACCAGAACCACGTTTGAAAATGCAAAAAAATTAACACGTAATGACTGTAGTGCTCATACGCTTGGCGTGATTAGAGCCTACCTAACGCGTCATGGTCCAGGGCCATTTATCACTGAAGACCTAGCATTAGGTGCAAGAATCCCGGACAAGCATAACACAATCAACAAATGGCAGGGAGAATTCAGAATAGGATGGCTGGATGTTCTTGCAACAAGGTATGCTATCAAAGTTATGGGAGGGGTAGATGCTCTTGCAGTCACGAATCTTGACCGCTTGGTAGGTTTGGATAAAATACTTGTATGCACAGCTTATGAATACGTAGGAGATGGAGACATTGACACTTTTTTTGATTATGAAACCATTGAAGGAAAACGAATTATCAGGAGTATCCTGGTCCAGAGAAACCCAAAAGTGGAAAGACAGCAAACACTAACACAGCACTTGTTACAGTGCAAGCCAGTTTACCATGACTTTAAAGCTTGGGCAGATTCCGGGCTAGAGCCATCATGCATAAAATATCTTGATTTCCTGGCTTCAGAAGAAGGCTTAGGGGTTCCTGTGCAGATTGCATCTTTTGGAACTGAAGCAAAAGACAAAATACTTTTACAATGATAATCATGAAAAAAGAAATGCCAAGCATTTTGACAGATCCTTTGAACATAGTTTGCATAAGCCTGGCAATGATGTCAAAGAGTGACAAAGAGAGATACGGAAGCTGCCTTGTCAAGCAGGGTAAGATAATTGGCATTGGCTGGAACCGTGCAGTAGCACATCCAAGCTTCAAGCTGGAAAGGGAGATAATAATGGGCTATGCCAATCATTCTGAGATTGAGGCAATGAACTCTGCTCTTAGGAACGATTCTAACATGGAAGGAGGCGACATCTATTGTTCCGGATATTTTCCTTCCAGTGATGATGTTTTCCCATATAAAAACACCTTTTTCATAAAAAAAGGAGCGTTCTTCACATGCATAAGATGCCCTCCTTACATGGCAAAATATGGTATTGGAATGGTTTATGTTCCAACACTCTCTGGCTGGCAGGGGCTTAGTGTGCATGATGCCTTGGAGGACGC
>CAYGWL010000189.1:0-21338 GCA_964353575.1 uncultured Methanosarcinales archaeon
AGAAGCCCTTTAGAGGTAAAATTTGGGGGTTTCAGGGGTTTATAAACATGTTTTATCTTGGCGTGTAACACGACTAAGAAATTTAAAATTTTGATGTTTCAACCACATTAAGCCCTTTTCTGCAGATAACTTTTTATATCACTCAGAATTCATGATATTTATATGAGCAATCCCCATAATCCTTATGAACTTATTGCGATCGTTGATGACAACGATAATGTCCTCGGAAAATATCTAAGAAAAAACCACGCAGATGGAAAATTGCATAGGGAAACTTCTGTTTTAATTGTAAATCCGAACAATGAAATCCTTGTTCAAGAAAGGACTGATACTGGTCGTTTGGATTATTCTGCCTCTGGACATTTTCCTTTTGATGAAGATTACCTTGATGGTGCAGTAAGAGAGGTTCAAGAAGAATTAGGATTGGACATTCCCAGATCCAAATTTGTAAAGATTTCAAAGCACAGGATTGATTATTCAGGAATGTGTGTTAATAACAGATTTATCACACTTTGGGAAGTAAGAGGAAATTACAAAATAGAAGGTATGAAAATTGATCCTTCTGAAGTGAAATCTGTTAGATATATTTCAATTTCAGAACTAAAACAAATAATCAAAGTAAATCCTGATACTATGTCCCCGGGTCTTATTGAATCCTTACAAATCTATTTCACGAAAAGAAGGCTCCTCTAAAAACATCTGGAACCCCAATTCATACTTCGCGCTAGAAAACTATTTTGTAACTAACCAGGCCCTACTCCAAATGCGATATACCTGATGATATTTATTTTCCAGCATGAATCCAAAACTAAGTTCTTCTCTTGCGTAGTTTCCATCGCCACCCATTTTGCCTTCAATTCTTGGATCGCCAAAATAAGTTCCAAATCTTCCTTTTTCTGCTTCCATAAATTCCCAAAGTGCGTCTCCTATTGATAGTTCTTGCTCTTTGAAAGCATCATATTCTCTATCATCAACCACCTTAAACATAAATTTAAGTCCAAACTTAGATACCAACCTCATTTGTTTAAAGTATCTGTCTGAAATAGGATTAGAAGATTCTTTAACAAACGCAGCATAATCTTTTTTTCCAGCTCTTACATTCATCATCCTTAGAAATCCTTCAAAATCTTCTTTCTTCACTCCATTACCAAAATAAACAAGCCCTCCACTTTCCTCATGAGTAGGATCTCCTCTAATGGGTTCAAGGGATTTGGCTTGATAACCATAAAAATCATTACCATACGGAGCAAATTTTGACAAATCTCCTGGCTGAATCTTGAGATTCTTACCAGGCCATACTGATGGGCTAATGATTACTTTTTCTAATCCTTGTCTTGTCATTTTAATATCTCCCAGAAATTTATTCCGAGGTTTATCACCTCTCTTATAATTAAGAGATACTATGACATTTAAAAACTTATTGGAATAGCGTATTCAGAAATTAATAGAAATCAAAAAATTTAACCTATTTTTTGAACACTTACAAGTTTGAATCCTGACATAACTCTATACACTAATTTTTTTGCATTGAAGTCAGGAGGCACATAGTCGTATGTTTCTCTATATCTTTCCCTATAAGCAATTCTAACTTTATTTCCCACTTCAAAAGCCCTGAAAATTGCTTTATCATCAAGATCAAAAGATGTTCTTTGTCCTCTAAAACTTATGTGATATCCTTTATCTTCATTCAACGGCAGAGTCATGGCTCCATCGGCAAATCCCAGCATCACATAACTATCTTCAATCCTACGATTCTTAGCAGTAACTTCACCAGTTTCATAAAGAATATCAGACAATTCTGTCCTTGTTTGTTCTGTTAGCCTGAGACGCCATCCTATTTGCTTTAATTTCATGATTAACGGTAAAACTTGGTTCTTTTAAAATTTTTCTCTTTTTTTAAGAGATAACAATAAACAAGTGGGGACTCGCTAAGGAATATTTTTGACTAAAATAAGATTTAAACTCAGCTTATCTGCCTCACAAGCGCCTCATTCACCTTCATGCTGAAGCCGCAGTAAACGCACACTTTCCTCTTTCCTGTGAGAATGCTTTCCTTGGTCTGGTATTTCATTTCATTACTGCATTTTGGGCATTTAAGCAGAAGAATCATTTTAAAGTTTTGGTTTTAGTTCTGGTTTTGTTATTGTCATCATTATTGTTATTATCTTTATTATTATTGCTTTTGTCGTTATCATTTTTATTTTCCTCTTTTTCTATTTTAGTGAAATGCTTTTCTATTTTCTTAATCTCTTTCTTCATTGCCTTTTGCTTTTCCTTCTTTCTCAGCTCATCTATCTGGGATTCAATCTCCTCCTCTGAGTGCTCTGCTGCGGTGATTTGCTGTATTAATTTTTTCTTTTCTGCTTCTTCAGGTTCCTTAAATTCCTTCAGTTCTTCTTTTTCTGCTGCCTCTTCTGCCGCTTCCTGCGTTTTCTCCTTTTCCCTTGCCTCTTCCTCTGCCATGCCTGATTGTGCTGTTGCCTTTTCCTCCTTGTCCCACTTCCTTTCAACATCTCTCAGCATAACATCATCTGAAGAAAGCTCTTTAACATTGCCAAATCTTTTCTGAACATCTTCCTTGCTCTTAAGGTCAAAGTATTCAAAGAATTTCTGTGTAAGGTTTATGAGGAAAGTATGGCTTCTTTTGGTCTTTGTGAGGAAGCCCTTTGACTCAAGCTCTGCAATGTGCTCATAAGCCTTGTTTGACCTGGCAGAAACAACATCAGACTGAAGTATTGGGGCTTTGTAGGCAATATAAGACAAGGTCTGCATTACCGCCTTTGTTAGCTCTGTCTCAGCAACAATCTTGCGCACTGTTGGAATGTATATTTCCTTGACAGTAAGCTTCCAGTTATTGCCTTCATTCATCAAAGATAATGACGAGTCCCTGTCATCATAATCCTTCTTCAGCTCATTCAAGACTTCAGTAACACTATTTATGTCTGCCCTGCACAGCTTTGCTATCTCCTCTACTGAAACATATTTCCCTGCAGAAAACACAATTGCCTCAACCCTTTTCTTAAGATTCATGTTAGCGAATATGCCTGGCCAATCTTTTTTATAACACCCTCTTTCAAGTAATTTTTCAGGAATGGCTCAAGGTCCTTTTGCGATATGCCTGTTGCAGTTGAGAGCTCCTCAAGGCTTTTCTTCCCATCTTTCAAGCTCAAAACAACAATATTCTTTAGCAGATTGAGAGAGTTCTCCTCAAGTTTTATGCTCTTCATCTGAGTGCTCTTGAGAACCATATCTATATTATGAAGTTTTGCCAGAAGGTCATTTAGCACTTCAGTTACATCAACAGATTTTGTCTTGAGTTCAAGGGGTTCTATTATCTCAACAGAACTCGGCAGAAAGTCAAGGCAGAAAGAAGCCAGGTCAGCAAAGCTTTCAAAGATGATTTCAGCCTCGGTAAATGTGCTGAAGAATTTCCCCTGAGGCTTTGGCTTGAAAACCTTTCCCTTAAGAACTGTCAGGGAGTCATCCTCCTTTATCTTTTCTATAACCGCCTTCAAGGTCTTTTCAACATGCTCCTTTGGAGTTCCAAGAACCTCTATTATGACCTTTGTCAAGAGCCCACCTTGCTCAATCTTTTCCTTGTGCTCTGGTTTCATAAAACAAAAAGATTTCAAGCGTGTTTAAAAAGATTTCTATCTATTAAAGGTGGTTTGAGATAAAAGAAATTATATCTGTTCCTTACAATATGCCAAATACATTGCTGAGGGCATAAGGAAGGTCTTACCTTGATATTGTGTCACATGCCCAAAATGTTTCTTAGTAACTACATCCAATCCGGGCAGAGGTCGCGGTTCTATTTCCACTGCTTTCCATTCTCCAGCCTCTGCAGCGGTCATTACAAGAGCAACAAGATGGCTTTCATATTCTACTTCACCAAGAGTTCCCATTACAAGTCTTGCTACAGCATCATATTCTCCTTGTGCAATTGCTTCCGTATGTTCACCGAAGACATAATCCACTGATGCATATTGATTTAATGCGATAAGATAATTATCAGAATAAACTCCATCAACTAAGTTCGCATTTTTCCCAACCAATTCTTTTCCCGGAATTGCCATAATAAAGTGTAGGATATTACATCCATTTATAAATATTTCGATTGTGTAACTACTTAAAAAGTGTAATTTAATCGAGGGCTGCTTTGTTCTTTGTTAGTTTCTATCTTCTCCAAACAAGAACTACTGAAATAATGAGCAGAATGATTATTATAAAATAAGGGATAAGCTTGTTTATGTTCTGGTTCTTTGACTCAAAAACAGTGCTTGAGGTTATTTGATTGTTAGTGTTATTATTATCTATGTCATTATCCTCATTTATTTTTATACTAACACCTATTTTTATGTCAGTGCTGTTATTATTGTCATTATCTTCGTTATTGTTATTATCATTTTTGTTAATTTCACTATTTACATTCTCTTTGCACGGACTTGGCTCCTGCTCTGTCCAGAAGCCATTTACAAGGCTCAGGCTTTTGCCATTGCCATTGGCATAATTATTTGTGTAAGTGATTTTGTCAATGATTCTTTTGTTCTCATCAAACAGAAAAACAGCATCTCCTTTATTGCCCAAGCCATTGCCAATATTTTTCCCGGCAGAATAAAGAGGGCAATTGGTGTTGTTGTAATCAAAGTTTTCTTCAACTATCAAAATAAAACCATTATTGCTGTTATCTTTATCGTTTTTAATCAATTTTAAAGTATCATTACTGGTAAGGTCGCCAATAAAGTAACTAGAAAAATTGATGTTTTCATCAAAATAAATCTCAAGATATTCTGCATTATCGTCCTCTCCAGCAGGATTGTACATTATTTCGTTTATTCTTACTAATGCTGAGGCTGCTTTGGCATTTACTATAACTAAGATAAGTGCAATTATTAATAACACTGACAACAAAAGTGTGGGTGTTTTCATTAAACTGAAAATAAGAAAAAACAATTAATAAACATTAACCATTTTTTTCCGGAAGATTTGCGGAAAGCCTATTTTTTGACTATTTCTGAGATATAATCGTCCCTTAGCTTGCAATTGAACTCGCTGTTCTTCCCCCAGGACTGTGTTTGGTATTTTACGGCAAGCTTGTGTTTCTTTGCCAACTCTTTTATGGTTTGTTTTGACACATTTGACCTCATGCCTAGCAAGGGCAGGGTGTCGCTTAAGGAGCGCCTCCCTCCGTGATGGTGGATTATAGCTTTGCCGCCTTTTTTAAGAATTCTTGAAAACTCCCTAAAATAGGCATCTATAACATCTCGTTCCATGTGCACAAATGAATCAAAGGACCACACAAAATCAACTGAATTCTCCTTAATAAAATCCAGTCTTTTACCATCATTCACATAATACTCAACATTATTGGATTTAGAAAACATCTTCCTGCAGAAATTGATGCACTTCTCGCTTACATCAACAAGTATAACCCTTTCAGCCTTCTTTAGAATGAATTCACTCCACCTTCCCTGACCTGCACCTATTTCAAGAACAACAGAGTTTTTGTTTATATTTTTGTAAATAAAGTTTTCCGCAATGGACATTTTCCACTTATGATAAGGCTGCTTGCAAAACATTGCTTGGTCTTGCCACTCATCACCACACATTATCCATGGCTGATTGCTCCACCAAATTTTATTAAAGAGTACGGATGGCGTCACCAAACACCCTCAATCTTATAGCCGCATTTCTTGCATTTGCCTTTGTCAGTGTAATCCTCTGTAATGTAAAATGACCTTTCAATTGCAAGCTCCTTGCATTGTGGGCAATATGTGTTTGAGCTCTTTGTGACAACATTGCCAACATAAACATATTTCAATCCTGTTTTCATGGCTTCCTGCCTTGCCTTTTCCAAAAACTCTGGCTTTGTGCTTGGCAAATCAAGAAGTTTGTAGGAAGGATAGAAAGCGCTGAAGTGCAGTGGTGTTTCTTTGCCAAGATTATGAATTATCCAGTTGCACATCTCCTTTATCTCTTCCATATCATCATTAAGTGTTGGAATAACCAAATTAGTTAACTCAATCCATGTGCCTTTTTCCTTCATTAGTTTTATTGCATCAAGAACCGGCTTTAATCTTGCACTGCATATGTTTTTGTAAAAATCTTCATGAAATGCCTTTAAGTCAATGTTAGCAGCATCAATGTATGCATCAAGCTCGTTGAGCGGCTCTGGGTTTATGAAGCCATTGGTCACGGTTATGTTCTTTATGCCTTTTTTCCTTGCAAGCTTTGCAGTGTCAAGAACATATTCATAATATATTGTTGGCTCATTGTAGGTGTAGGCAATGCTCTTGCAGCCTGACTTAAGAGCTTCTTCAACCAGTTTCTTTGGCTCTAAATCAAGATTTCTGACATCTTCCGGATTTGCCTGCGATGATGTCCAATTCTGGCAGAACTTGCATGCAAGATTGCAGCCAGCGGTTCCTACTGAAAAAGAGCTTGAGCCGGGCTGGAAATGGAAAAATGGCTTTTTCTCTATAGGGTCAATGGCAACTGCGCATGGCTTTGCATAAACCAAAGACATGAGTTTTCCATTCTGGTTCTCCCTAACTTTGCATTTTCCTCTTTCCACTGGCTTGAGAACACAGAAATGGGGGCATAGCTGGCACTGGACACCATCTTCTTTCAGTTTCTTGTAAAACAGGGCTTCTTTCATTTTAATAGCCAGAATAGTGTATGCATTTATTAAAATTATTCTTTTCAAACACTCAAAACGTTACTATTCAAAAATACTACAAAAAGTTTTAATAAGTCAGTAGTTATTTTCTGAAAACAAGGGAAAAAGAGGTGTGTAATGGCTATTTTCGGTTTTCTGAAAAAAGACAAGAATAAAAAGGCAAAGGAAGAGAAGGTTGAGGGAATAATACCTCCTCCGCCAAGGCCGAAGATTGAGGAAATACCAAGCTTTCCCTTTGAAAAGGAAGAGCTACTTCCTCCAATAAAGCCCATAAAGCCTGAGATAAAGCCGCTTGAGGAAAAAACACCTGCGCCAGATGAAAATGAATTAGAAGAATTCACTCCAAAGCAGACAATGCCTGAAAAGCCCAAGACAGGATCCAAAAAAATAAGGGAGCATGTTGTTGTTGAGGAGCCCTTCTTTGAGAGGGAGGTTTTTGAAAGGGAGATAACCCCTGAGCCAGAAAGCATCATGCCCTTGCGGTCTGCTTTTTTAAGGCAAGAAGAAGAGACCAGAAAAAGTGAGGACGTTCCCTATGTCCGCTTTTACAAATTCAAGGAAACAGCTCAGGACCTTAACCAGATAGCCAAGAGCCTAAGAAGATTCCCTACAAGGACAAGGTCGCAGACAGTTGAAGAAGCATATGACATCTTCGGAAAATCACTTGATGTTTTTATGAAAAAGCTTGATTCAATAGAAAGAGGTATTTTTGAGTAAAAGGTGATAAAATGGCAGCGCCAGTTTTCGTGAAAATCCACAAATACAATGAAGTGCTATCAACAATAGATACGCTCATGAAGAAGCTTGGGGAGGCAAGAGGTGCCTTGAGCAGAATCTATGAGCTGAAGGAAGATGAGAACAAGGAAATAGACTCCTGGAAGAAGGAGCTGAGCAACATAGAAACAAGGCTTGTTGCTATAAAAGAGGCAATAACAAAACCAGAAGAAGTATAACATGGCTAAATCAAGTAAAGCAGAGAAAGAGCTCTTTGTTGGCATATCAAAGCCAAAGGCATTGAGGAAAGAACTGCTTGAAACATTAAGAGACATAATAAGCCTCATAAAAAGGAACGAGAAGCTGAAAAAGGCAAGGGCAGACAGATATGAAGCTGTTGCAGAACTAAGGGTCATGATGAACGACATAGCAGTTGGCCTTGCAAAGCTCGAGCAGCTGCTGCCAAGCTTTGACTTTGAAACGCCGAAACTTGAGCCGCTGGGAAAGGCAAAAGAGGAAAAGCCAAGAACAAAAGACGAGGAAATAGACATGCTTGAAAGTGAGCTCGCAGAAGTTGAGGCAAAGCTAAGGATGATTTAAGGCAGTTAATTCTTTTTTAATATCCTCCAACAACAGAGGAAACTTTGAATAACCAGATTTCTCACTAAAGTGACCAGCACCCTTAACCAAAGTCAGCTTAACACCCAAGCCATCGGCAATTTTCTTTGCATGTTCCAAAGGCACAAAAGGATCATTGTCAGAATGATAAACATAAAACCTCTTTGCATTCTTTTTGATTTTGTCCCAGTTAAAGCCATTAGCAAAAAAGGACTTGTTGATGTCATCAAACTTTTTATTATTTATATTATCAGCAACACCTGCAACAAAAAAAGCAGCCCTTATGGGAGTTTCCATTATTTCAAGCTTCTTAAGAATAAATGTTGCACCTATACTATGGCCAACAAGTATCAAACCAGAGTCAAAGAACAAGTCATAACTATGAATCTTATCAATCCAGTTCTCCAAGCTCTGGCCTTCAGGAGTTGGAAAACTTGGAATAAAGACGTTATGCTTTAACTTCTCAAGCTCATCCTGAAGCCAGGGAAACCAGTGCTCCTCAGGATTGCCGTAAGCACCGTGAATTATTATGAAGTTCATAAGCCCTGGAAAAAAAACCGAAATTTATAAAGTTATTGAAAAGGTTTAAATACCTTTCAAGCTCATTCATTTTGATGAAGAAAGAATACTTGATGATAAGTATTGCAGCAATACTCTTTGGACTCGTAATATTTGGAGGACAATTCTTCATAAACCTGGGATACTCGGTTTATGAAATCTCTTTTTATCCCGTGGCTTTTGCAGCATTATTGCTTCTGCCGGTTGTTTTGATAAAAAAAGAACTCATGATTAAAAAAAGGATGCTGGGATTCTTTGTGATTTACGGAATCATTGGAGCGGCAGTTAGTTTAATGCAGTATATAGGTCTTGCATTCGTACTTTCTGTTGCAATGGTTTCCATGCTGCTTTACACCCAGCCTGTGTGGACAATCATATTTGGAAAGTTTATGCTAAAAGAAAAGGTAACAAAAAGGAAGGTTTTGGCAGTGATTGTAGCAATGACTGGAATCATAGCATTGCTGTCACCTTGGCAGGCTGAATCAATGCCAAACATTAAAGGCGTTCTCTCTGCTTTATTAGCAGGAATATTTTTATCATTATGGTTTATTTTTGGAAGAAAAAGCGGAATAAGCAAGAACCATTATCTAACAACAACCTTTGGCTCTGTATTTTTCACAAGCATGTGGCTTCTGATTGCGTATCCACTCATAAGCACATTTTTCCATGAGCCCATGTTTAGACTATCATTTGAACTTTCACCAAAACTATTACTTCTTTTTATATTTGGTTTCGTAACAATGGTAATTGGAATTTCCCTCTTTTATAAAGGCCTGGAAAAGGTGGAAGCGTCAAAGGCAGGAGTAATAGCTTTGCTTGAGCCAGTGAGTGCAACAATACTTGCAGCAATATTCTTTGCACAGCCAATAACAATCCCAATTCTGATAGGAGGAGCATTAATTCTCGCCTCCAATTATATAGTTACATCCTAACAATTACATCCTAATAATCTTTTTAAACGCAAAGGCATTCCCTTATCGCATGAATCTTGATGCCAAATTAGAAGAAGCCCTGAAATCAAGGGCAATTGCGTATTTGGAAAAGGGAAGGCCTGATGAGTTTGATGTTACGCACACAATGAAGGCTGTAGAATTTATGAAAGAGCTCATAGAAGCAGAGGGCGGGGACGAAAGAATCCTTGTAACAGCCATTTATCTGCACGACATTGGATATCCTGGACTCATAAAGGACGGATACTCTTTTGATGAAGTGATAGATAGCAAGCAGGCACACATGGTAAAAGGGGCTGCTGAAGCAGAGGTTGTACTGACTGAGTTGGGTTATTCGCCAAGCGAGATTGAGCAGATAGTTTATCTCATCAGCAACCATGACCGAATGGAAGAGATTGATAAAAGCAGCGAACCAGGGCTCCAGCTTGTTTTTGAGGCAGACAGCCTGGGCCAATTGTCTGTTCCACCTACGTTTAAAGGAAAAGATTACGTTAAAGCCATTGCTGATTTCGAAGAGAAAAGGAAGCCAAGATTCAAGACAGCAAGAGGCAAAAGACTTTTGGAACCATTACTTGAAAACGCAAGGCACAGATTTGATTAGAATAAAGTCAGCATGCAAGCACTAATCCAAAACTTCTGGAAAGAGTTTATCAAGCTCAGCTTTATGACTTATGTATCTCTGAGCAATCTCCTCCAAACCTTGTTCTGAATGTATGTCCTCAATACCCCTGAACAAATCAGCAGCTCCTTCAACTGTTTTATAAATATGCCTGTTCAAGGTTATGCCTTCAGGATATGGGCTTGAAGGAAATGTGACTGGATGAGGAATCTCAATGCCTTTGATTGTATTGTCAATCTTATCAACCAATTCCTGCATTTGCACAATCGCTTCTTCAAGGTCTTTGCCCGGCATATAATGCCTTATAAAAACATCGCACTGATAACAAGGAAAAACATGGATGCCTCCGAGATCAGAGGAAACTGGTGAATAAGGGCCTCTGAGGTCTGTTCTGTAACCAATAACAGGCCTGCCCATGATCCTGGCATAGCTTATCTCAACTTCAACACCATCATCAAGGGGCTCGTCCAGATTAGCAAGCGTAACATGGCTCCTGGGAATAAGAAAGCCAGCATCAAGAAGGTATATTATCTTGCAAACTGCCGGGCCAACCTCATCAGGGCTTAATCTGCTTTCCAAGGCACTTTTCAGATTCACAAAATCAAAGCCATCCCTCTGAGGAGAAATGACTTCATAGCCCTTTTTCTCAAGCCCTGCCACAAGGCAGGCATTAAAAAATGTCTCCCTGCCAGAGAACATGGCAGCAGCGTGGTAAAGCTTGATTTGTTCCCCAAGGACCGGCGTTAAAGGCTTTCTCTCTGCCAGAGGTTTTCTCTCTGCCAATGGTTTTCTCTCTGCCATAGACTTTCTGCCTGCCAGAGAATAGAGCCACTGCTTGATAGAATTTAATTTGCCCCCCATATCATCAAAAGGTAACCGAGATTAATTAATAAGCCTTTTCCTTTTTTATGCGTCGGCTTTGTGTAAGAAGTCTTAAACAACCATGACTTTTTAGATAGAATAATACTTATTTTAGCAATCTAAAATTTGATGTGGCTATCAATCCTATACCAATTATTCCTATAATTGTGGCAATACCTGAGTTCCTTTCTCCAAAGACGTTTCCATGAAACATTATTACTGCTCCAATTAGTGCAATACAAATTCCCGCTATAAACAGAATTATGCTTATTTTTCTCCCTCTGTCCATACAATCAAGATTATTTATGAAGTTTATAAAGATTGTTGTTATGAAACAAATAAAACTTCCAAATGCGCCTGTGACTTGAAAACATTTTTAAATAAACAAATAATCCTGAACTGCACCGCGGGGATGCCGGAGCGGCCAAACGGGTATGGCTCAAGATATTTGAGCACTGATGCGAAAGCACATGATGCAGAAAATATAGGATACCATATGGCTTAGTGCCTACGGGGGTTCGAATCCTCCTCCCCGCATTTTTTAGAAAACCAAAAATTTTTAAACAAAACCCTTTCTTTATGCTTTAAAATGGAAATAACAAGCGTTGGCGGCTATAATGAAGTAGGAAGGAACATGACTGCTGTCAAGGTTGACAATGATGTCATTATTCTTGACCTCGGGCTGTATCTTGAGAACTATATCAAGTTCACAGAGGCAGAGGACTATGTTAAGGTAAGCGGAAAGGCGTTGGTAGATGCAGAGGCAGTTCCCAACATCAACAAGATTGATGACTGGAAAAAACAAGTAAGGGCAATAATCCCAACACATGCGCACCTTGACCATGTTGGAGGGATTCCTTATCTTGGAAACAAATACAATGCTCCGGTAATAGGCACTCCATTCACAACAGCTGTGCTGAAAACAATATTAAGGGATGAAAAGATAACCATAAGGAACAAGATAAAAACACTTAATGTCAATTCAAGCCTTACGCTTTCTAAAAACATCAAAGTTGAGTTCATAAACATGACCCATTCCACGCCCCAGACAGTCATGGTTGCCCTGCACACAAAGCAGGGAGTGCTGCTTTACGCAAATGACTTCAAGTTTGACCAGAGCCCAACGCTTGGAAAAGAGCCCAACATTGGAAGACTGAAAGAACTTGGAGAAAAAGGGGTTTTTGCATTGATATGCGACTCAACATACGCTTCCCTTCATCAAAAGACGCCCAGCGAGTCTGTTGCAAGGGAAATGCTAAAAGATGTCATGCTTGGAACAGAATCCAAAGGAAAGGCGGTTATTGTGACAACATTCGCATCTCATCTTGCAAGACTGAAAAGCATAATCTCACTTGGAAAAAGAATGGACAGAAAGATAATGTTTCTCGGAAGAAGCCTTGCAAAATACACTGACGCAGGAGAAGAAATAGGAATAATCAATTTCAGAAAGGACCTTGAGGCAATAGGTTATGGAAACAAGATAAAAAAGCTGCTTAAGAAGGTGTCAAAGGACAGGGAAAAATACCTTTTGGTTGTTACAGGGCACCAGGGAGAATCAAAATCAACGCTCATGCGCATGGCTGAGCAGAAGCTTGGATTCAAATTCGAGCCAGAAGATCACGTAATATTTTCATGCAGGGTTATTCCGTCACCAACAAACATTGCAAACAGAGCATTGCTTGAAAAGAGGCTCAAAGGATTTGGAGTAAGGATTTTCAGGGACATACATGTAAGCGGACATGCATACAGGGAAGACCTCAGAGACCTAATAAACATAGTCAAGCCAGAACACATAATACCTGCACACGGAGAGCCGAGAATGACCTCTGCGCTCCAGGACCTTGCAATAGAGATGGGCTACAGCCAAAGCAAGATTCACCTCATGCACAACGGGCAAAGAATAAAGTTATAGTGTTTATAGTATCAAATCAAAAAAATTTATAAAAAAACACCAAATTTATAAATAAAACAAGAATTTGTGTTTAAAATGAAAGAACTGCATCCAGGAGCAAAGTGGATGTTCAGAGTTAGAGTGTATTTGGGTGTTTTATTCACATTCATTATCTTGTTTTTTTCCGTAATAGGAATACTAATTCCTTTGATAAAATCTCCTGCAATAATTTTTAGTATTATTGCAAGCATATTACTAATCTTTTTAGTATTTATGGTTATTTTTGGAGAGGTGTATTCAAGGCTATCTTACAAAAACTGGAAGTATGAATTCACTCAAAATGAACTTAAAACAGAGCAAGGCATTATCTGGAAAAAATATAGAAGCGTTCCCTATGAAAGGGTCCAGAATGTAGAAATCCGCAGGGGAATTTTGGCAAGAATCCTCAAGTTTTCATCCTTGGATATCCATACTGCCGGCTATTCAGCAGTGGCTCATTCAGGATTTGGAGGGACAGCTGAAGGACAAATCCCTGCTGTTTCTGTTGAAGAAGCTGAAAAAATAAGAGAATTCTTAATGAAAAAGATTGGAAAAAGGTCGGGCTTATAAGAAGCTCAAGAAGATTGCTGTTAAGGATAAATAATTGTCCCGACCGAGCAGTCTCCTTTTTTAGCCAAGTTTATGAATAACGCTCTATTTGCCTTGCCTATGTCAACAGAAGCTTCAATCATTTTCTCCAAATCTCCCAATACTTGCCTTACCATGTCCCTTGTTTTGGGGATACCATGCGTGGTTGCATAAACAAGAAAATAAGGACGCTCCCTGAAATCGCCTGAAGTCTTGAATTCAAGAACTTCGCCGCGAATCACATCTTCTTCTGGGGATATGTATTCCAACGCACTCAAATTTCCTGGCAAGTAAATCTCGTAACTATCGCCTACTTGTCCAACATAACAGGCGATTTTCGCTTGTGTTTTCTTAGACATTTTATTACCTCCTTGACTTTAACTTATTTCTTTGTGCAAGAGATCCTCAGCATCCCTCTCTATTAGCAGAGGAAGCTTTGAAGGGTCCATGCTTTTCATAATCTTCTCAGGCGTCTTAAGCGCTGAAACCCCTTTATTGGCTAATGAAGTCGGGTCTACAAAATAGACATCAACGGTTTTGTCAGGGTTTATGTGCATTATTTTCATATAACAATGGTTATAACCTTCTATACGGTCCACATCAAAGCCAAACATCCAGTTTTCAACGGTTTCTGGATGCAGAGGAACAAGATATTCCCTCAAATAGTGCAAAGCCAAGCCTGTGTAGTCAGTGCATTTGCCGCTAACCTCCTCCTGAGATTTCCCAGACAGAACTGCCTTGACAGAATCTTCTAATGTCTTGTATTTTTTAATTATGTTTCTTGCAAAATAACACGCCAAAACTATGCTCTCTCCTATTGAATAATCATTTAAATCTTTACCTATAGTACGAGTCAATCCCTCCCTTTCTTTATCATTGGCTAAGATTTCCAGGGTGCGTTGCGAAGCCAGCTCCCTGAATCTCTCTTTAGACCTTATAGGCAATAAGCCCTGAATCTCATTATAAGAAGTTCCCTTTGGCTGAGAGAGCAAAGAATCCCTGATTCTGCCTTCCAGTAACGCTTCAGGGTTCAGCTCTGTGGAAAGTGCTGTTTCCTGCGATGTTTCTGCTCTCTCTGGAGTATAATCCAGAAGCTCAGATGCGTCCCTTATTCTGGCTGTGCCCGCTATCTCCAACGCAGTGAAATAAATCTCTTTTACAAAATTTAATGTACTCATTCCCTTCTCTTTTGCACGATCACTAAGGCCAAAGTTTTCAGAAATAAAACCAATAAGCCCATCATAATTAGCTAAAAAATCAAGGGGAGTTATGTAAACCCAGGATTGCGTGTCTGTCCTATTTATATCGGATAACTGGGTTGCTTTTACAAGTGTTGTTTCTGCTGCTTTAACACCTTCCCCAACTGAACTTAAAAGAGAGGATACTGTAAATTGAAAATTGCCGTCCCTTGAATTCAGATGACAAAATAAAGAGGGGAAACCTTCTAAAATTTCATTTAAGCCATCAAAATTTAAGCCAACAGGAAAATTCATGAAACCCTTGCTTAGTTTAGGAAGGTATAGTTCTGGATGCTCTCGTAAATCCTGCAAACTTATTACCTGTGTTGGCTGGCTAGCTTCATGCGGCGGAGCATATCTCTTGAAGCCGTATCTCTCAACTGCCTGGGCTGCATTGAGGGCCACTAAAGCTGCATCAGAAGACCTTTTTGTTATTTCAACACCAAATTGTCTAAAGTGGTATTTTACTGCTGCACTTAATTCAGCATTATCAACATCCTGCCTTACAAGAGCCCTTGTTTCCTCTGCTTTAATGACTCGGTCTTCCAAATCTGTTCTCTCAGACTCAAGTATATCAAGCTTTTTCTGAAGCTCTGTTATGCCTAACTGCCTTTTTAACCATTCTACTGCCATTTCATGCTGTGTTGTTCTGATATGATTTATAAACTTTTTGTTATTTTAATTACTTCAAAGAGGTTACAGAGCATGTTTAAGCTGTTTTCCAGTAAAAGAACAAGATTTAAATATTAAAGCCAATTTTTAATTAGAGGGGGTAAAAAATGAAGCTTACTTTAGCAGAACCAAGATACCTAAAAGACAGCATAACAATAATCTCTGACCTGGTTAATGAGGCAAGGCTCAAAATAACAAAGGATTCTATAGAGCTTGTAGCTATGGACCCTGCAAATGTTGCTATGGTCATCTTCAAGCTCTTATCAAGTGCCTTCACAGAATACAAGGTTGAGGCGCCGGTTGAGATTGGCATCAACCTTAACAACCTGAAGCAGATACTGAGAAGGATTAAGCCAAGCGACATGGTTGTTTTGGAGCTTGCGGAAAACAAGCTGAAGATACAGCTCAAGTCTGAATCCACAAGGACATTCAATCTTCCACTCATAGACATAGAGGAAAAGGAGCAGAAGATACCTGAACTAAGCTTTGCTGTTAGTGTTGAAACAAGCGCATCAATGCTCAATGACGCAATAGAGGACGTTGACATAGTTGCTGAGTCTGTTAACTTTGTTGCAGAGCCGAAGAAATTCAGCCTGCAGGCAGCAGGAGACCTAAGCAATGCGCACGTAGAGATAAAGGAAGATGACACAACAAAGATAAAGGCAAAGGAGAAGGTAAGGGCAAAATACTCTGTTGAATACCTTAAGAAGATGATTCAGGGCGGAAAGCTGGCTGACAAGGTCACCATACACTTCAACAAAGACTACCCATTAAAGCTGGACTACCACACTGTTGACAGGGTCATGCTTAGCTTCATACTTGCTCCAAGGGTTGAGAGCGAGTAAGTAATTAGTTTGTATCTTTCTTTTTTATATCTCAAACACAAAATAATTCTTTATTTTACATAAGCCAAATGCCGTGGTCGTATTTGTTAAGTATCACTCTGTCTTCCACTAGCTCCCCTCTAACCCTCACTACATCACCTTTCTTAACACACGACTGGTATGCCCAATAATGTGTCGCAACAGTGTATGTCGTGTCAGCATCAGCAAGCGTGAATATTCTGGGACAAAGATCAACCAATGCGTCATCTATTACCTCGCCTTTAAGTGTTATGTCCTGGCCAGATGCTGCCGGGTCAAATCTGAACAGGTCAGAAATCTCATGCTCATTCAAGCCAAAGCGCAGTGTTGTCAGCAAGCCTTCCTTAATCTGAAGGGAGGACCATTTGTTTCTCAGGAGCTTCTCAAAATTGGTATACTCAGAATTGTGATCTTTGGAGTATTTTTCGGAGTGGTATTGAACATGGGCATCACTTATGCCTGTAACACCAAGTTCTAGCCTAAGCGCATCAATGTTGTTTTTGATTTTTTTAAGGTTATCCAAGCCATAGATTACAAAATCAACATCCTCTACTATTGGAAAACCTATGAGAACAGAGCCAAAGATTCCTATGTCCTTCTCAGGAACGCCCAGCTCTTGGATTGCATCAAAAATCTTTTTCCATATGCCCTGTAGTTTGTGTTTTGTTTCACACTCTCTTGGCTTGAAGCGCTCTAAGACATGTTCCTCGCTAACAACCTCCAGTATATCCCTATAAATCTTATCATACCTCAAGCCATTCCTGTTGAGCCTAACTCCGTTTTCATGCTGTTGAAACGCCTTAATCCCGTAAACGCCATTGTTTGGATGGCAGTATCCTTTGATAAAAAAGAAATCGTGCTTTGTATCCATCACATAATCACAGGAACCATACATGATTTTCCTCCAATTTGGATGCCAAGTTTCATTACTTCAGGAATCATCAAACTTATGGTTCTATGCATGGAAAGATTATTCAGCAAGATTATACCATTCCCTTTGCACTTGAGTTTTAAATCAAGGTCAATAACCCTTATGGCATTATAGTTTTGGTACCACTCATCATTCTGCTTGTTCCTTCCGCTGTTCTTCTGGTCAAACCTGTTGATGTGCTCTTTAATATCACTAACATAAAGATAGAAACCAACTTTAGCTGAGTTGATTTTTGAAAATAGTGCTGGAGTGATCTGCGCACCCTCCACTATTATGTTTTTGCCCTTTTTCTGCGTCAGCTCAATCAGGTCCAACAATGTTTTCTCAAAACACATTGAATGTGCTTCATAGCCCCTCATAATATTCTCCACAGTCTTTTCGCCAAAGAATTTCCAGGCATTATGGGTTGCGCAAAAGCTGATTGGGTCATTATCGTTTATCTGAAATATTTCTTTCACAGTATCTGTTTGTATTACCTGCTCTATATTGAAAATCCTGGCTAACTCAAATGCTATTGTTGTTTTTCCGCTTCCAGGCACGCCTGCTATTAGGATTACAGCCATGTCAAAAGGCCTCCTGATTGAGCAGCAGCTCTTTCAGACTCAGCTTTCTGATGGCCTTGCGCATAACAAGCCTTGTGAGCCTTCTACGTCTTTTTTTGATTACTCCAGGCAAGATTTTGTTGTCAAAAAGGTAGCTTTGTGTGCCTTTTCTGTCAGAATACTCAAAGACCTTGACCTTGTTGAAGTCAAAGCCTTTGATTAGTTCGTAGCTTTGCATGAAATCCTCTTCTGTCTCGCCTGGAAAGCCAGTTATAATATGTGTGTTTATCTTGAGCGTCTTATTGCCTTCCCTGATCCTTGAGAGCACATCCACAACACCTTCAATATCATAATGCCTTCTCATGAGCCCAAGTATCCTGTCCGAGCCTGATTGTATAGGAACTGTGATGAAGACTATCTTGGGTGAGTTAAGCATGCGCACAAGCTCATCCTTATACTTAACCAGACCCCAGGGATTGAACTCTGTCAGAACCAGCTTAAAGTCCTCCTTGAATGAAAGCACTCTCTCAAGAAGGGTTGCAATGTTTTCCCCTTTGTCCCAGCCATACACTCCAGTATCATCAGAATTAAATGAGAATATCCTGTAGCCGAGGTCAATGCCCTTCTTGAACTCAGAGACAACCTCATCTATTGTCTTGCTTCTCAAGCTTCCCCGCGCATTTTTCTCAGCGCAGAAGGAACAGGTGCCAAGACATCCCTCTGAAATTTTCAGGTGGTAAACTTTCTCTTTCTCATAGAGATATGAAAAATAAGGGTCATGCATGAATAATTTGTTTAATGCTCTGCTGAGCCTTGAAAAAAATCTTCCTTTTCTTGACACAACATGGCTCGTTTCTCTCTCGTATCTCTCAAGACCAAACTTGTCCACAAACTCATCAATGTCTCTTGAAGAGATTACCTCTCCTTGGTGCACCTCTTTTAATCGCTCAGGGCTTATGTATGGAAGGCATCCGAAAACAACCATGTTCTGGTGTTGCTGCTTTTCCTCATTAAGCTGCATTATCCTTTTTATGCTCCTATCCTCAGCCTTTTTTAGAAAGGCGCAGGTGTTTATGAAGACGTACTCTGCATCACTGTAATCAGTCTGCCTCCAGCTGTTTTTTAGCAGAAGCTTCCTCACATCCTCTCCAAAAAGTCGTAGTCTTATGCAGATGTCATCATTAACTACGTGAAAGCTTTTGGTGTTACCACTCTGATTGCTATCATAATAACCCTGCCTTGCCATGTCAGCATAGCTCATGTTGATGGAATCAGTGTTTATGCCAAGTCGTTTTTTCCACACTTCAACAAGCTCTTCTGTATGCGCTGATATCTCCACAAATTTTCCCAAGCCAACAACGTCATCAAGACATATCGTGCAGCCATCCTCCGGAGAGGGGTATACCTCTCTCAGTTTCCTGTAGCTTACCCTTTCTGGGAGAATTGTCTGGAGAAGTTTGGATGTAAATCTGCCCAAGAGCATCTCAAGCTCCAACCTCTCATTTATGACTGTGCTCTTGTTAGGACCCTTTATTGTTAGAAGATGATTCGGCTCTTGACCAAGCAATCCATACTCCCTCAGCCTGAAATAATAACCTTTGCTATGGAGCAGGTCTTTTATGTCATATCCCCTATCATATTCAGAGTATGTTCCTGTGTGGTCCAGTGAGTAGGCGGATAGCTTTTGCTTTACCGGAGCAAAGTTATCAATTTGATATTTGCCCTCCAACTCTATCAAGCTGTGTACATTTTGGTTGTTGGACGTGTGCTTTCCCATATTCATTCTTACATAGTTTTAATTTATAAAAAGGATAGCCTTACTTTTTTATAATGTAGTTTTAATTTTCAGAAAGTTTTATATAGTGAAAAAGACTATTATAAAATCATGGTGCTTAGTGAGAATGATACAAAGCTGATAATTGATTTCGTCAAAAAAGAACCAAGGAGTGTGCAGGAAATCTCAAAGCTGATAAAAAGGAGTTGGGTGACAACTGACACTTATATAAAAAACATATGTGATAGAACAGGGCTTATCAGCGTGAAAACCTTCAGAAAGGGCAGCCAAGGTGCGCTCAAGGTCGTATTCTACAACTTCAGCGAGTCCTTGATTGGCGATTCCCTAAAGGAAAATCTCTACAACATGATAAAAAATGGCAAGCAAAAAATTGATTTTGATTTCATGGAGATTTTCCAGCATGTTGATGACAAAAAGAAAAGACACCTTATAACAGAGTATAATGAAGGAGAAGTCTCGCATTATGAGAACTTGGCCACATTTTTCAGGCAGACCAAGAGCAAGATACTCTGTTTCTCTGGAAACTTGTCTTTCATCAATTTAAAAGAAAAGAAATTAAGCATGATGGAACTCATGGAGGAAACGGTTAATAGAGGAGTTATAATAAAGGTCTTATGCAGGATTAACATAGCATCCTTGAACAACATCAGCAGGTTGCAGAGACTAATGAATAAATATCCCAACGCTATAGAGATAAGACACTGTTACCAGCCTCTTAGAGGTTTTATCTTTGATGACGGCATCGCCAGGTTCAAGAATGAAGAGCAGCTAAAGCTCTACAAAAAGGGTGAGCTGGAGAAGAACACCAGGATATTCTATGAGATATATGATAAAGAATGGGTTGCCTGGCTGGAGAAGGTTTTCTGGAATCTTTTCAGGACATCAATAGATTGCGAATACAGGCTGAAGGAGATAAAAAAGATATCTGGATAAGTATATCACAAGGCTTTATTCCTGTTTAGAACAAATTCGGGAATAAGGTGGTTGCTATAAGCAACAAGGTTACCCAAATTACAGCTATGAACCTTGGCAACACACATGATTTCTACAAAGCTTCCATCAACCGATGGTTTTAAAAACTCTTAATTTATTTCTTTAAAAAATGCTGAACATCATTGATTTTATTTTCCATGTTGACAAATACATTGGCATTCTTATTACCAACTACGGACTTTGGACATATCTCATACTTTTTGCAATAATCTTCCTTGAAACAGGGCTTGTTTTCACGCCCTTTCTTCCAGGGGACTCGCTCCTGTTTGTTGCAGGCGCTTTTGCAGCAAAGGGAGTGCTGAATGTATTGCTGCTCTTTCTTGCGCTGTCATGTGCGGCAGTTCTGGGCGACACAGTAAACTACTGGCTTGGAAATTACTTTGGAGAAAAGGTGTTTTCAAGGAGCAGGTTTTTCAAGAAAGAGCATCTTATGAAAACAAAAGATTTCTATAAGAAGCATGGGGGAAAGACCATAATAATTGCCCGCTTCATCCCCATTATAAGGACCTTTGCGCCCTTTGTGGCAGGCATAGGAAAGATGAGCTACTTACGATTTCTCAGTTTCAATGTAATTGGCGGTGTGCTTTGGGTTGCGTGCTTTGTCTTTGGAGGATATTATTTCGGAGGCATTCCGTGGATACAGGAAAACCTCACACTTGTGATATTTGCAATAATCATTGTCTCTCTGATTCCTCCATTAATTGGATTGGTCAGGAAGAAGAAAGAGTAAGTTGTGTTTTGTTTTTTCTCAGAACAAATTCGGGAATAAGGTGGTTGCTATAAGCAG
>CAYGWL010000190.1:0-3441 GCA_964353575.1 uncultured Methanosarcinales archaeon
ACTGCCCTTTTTGCCTCGTCAACAACGTGCTCTGTTCCTCCCCTCACAAGAATCGTAACTGACTTTGGATTTTTGCACTCTCTTACAAAGGTCATGTCTTCATCCCCTACCTTCCTTTCTTCAACAATGCCTGCATTTCCCAAATCATCAGGGTTCATGTCATCAAGATTGGTTACTATCTTTGCGCCTGTTGCTCTTGCAAGTTTTTCCATGTCGCTCTGGCTGACCCTTCTGGCTGCATAAATGCCCTTCTTTGCCAGGAAGTGCTGCGCTATGTCATCAATGCCTTTCTGGCAGAAAACAACCGTTGCCCCTGTTTTCACTATCTTCTCAACCTTTCCCCTGATTATCTTCTCTTCCATATCAACAAATGCCTGCAATTGGTTGGGGTCTGTTATCTGTATCTTGGCATCTATCTCTGTGTTCTTGATCTCTATTGCTGAATCTATGAGAATAATCTTTGCGTTCTTGACCATGCGGGGCATTCCAGGGTGGACCTTTTCCTTGTCAAGGATTATTCCAGTAACAAGCTCTGAATCCTCAACCCCTGCGCCTACCTTTTTCTCAATCTTGATGTCATCAGTGTTAATCCTTATTTCATTGTTCTCCTTTTCCATAATGCTCTTAACTGCCTTCACGGTTATGTCTGAAAGTATGTCCTTTGCCTGCTCTGCGCCCTTTCCGGTCATTGCAGTAGAGGCAATCTTTTTCAAAGTTTCAAGGTCATCTTCCTTTACCTCTTCAGCGATTCTCTTAAGAATCTCCTGTGACTTGTCAGCAGCCAATCTGTAACCCCTTGCAAGAACAGTTGGATGAATCTCCTGGTCCAATAAATTCTCTGCATTCTTCAAGAGCTCTCCTGCAATAACAACTGCAGTAGTAGTTCCATCTCCAACCTCGTCCTCCTGAGTCTTGGCAACCTCAACAATCATCTTTGCGCTTGGATGCTCTATGTTCATCTCTTCAAGAATCGTAACTCCGTCATTTGTAACAACAACATCTCCCAAGCTGTCAACAAGCATCTTGTCCATTCCCTTTGGTCCAAGTGTTGTTCTAACAGTCTCAGCTACTAGCTTTGCAGCAGCTATGTTGTTGTGCTGAGCTACCTTGCCAGTTGAGCGCTGAGAGCCTTCTGGCAGGATAAATATTGGCTGTATCTGTTGTGCCATGTCACATTACCCCCTTAATTTGTTTTATTTTTATCAAAAATCCAAACCTGAGAAATTGTTTATAACCGGTTCTATATAAAGGTTTCGGTGAGGTGAGCTGTTAGGTTAGCGTCAGTTAAACATATAAATACATTCAGCTTCCCTTTAATTCATGATTGTTCAAATAAGCCCGGACATTATTTTATATGGAAAAAGCATACAGGGTCTTTGCAGGCATGCCTATTACCAGCATCCAAATGGATGCCCTAATTACAATGTTAAACAAGCATGCCCTCCAAATCAGCCATTGATAGACAGAGTTTTTGATTTTGATAGGGAGCTGTATTTAGTTTACACTGAGTTTGATATTGGCGCTCATGCCCAGAGAATGTTGCAGATGCACCCTGACTGGACAGCGAGGCAGGCATACAACTGCAGGTTATGGCAGCCAAGGGCAAGAAAGATTCAGAGGCTTGAAGAAGCAATGCTGCTGGAAGAGTGCTTTTTAACAAAAATTGAAAACTCACCTGAAGCGCATGGAGTTAATGTAACTGATTTGTTCAGTAAACTTGGAATAGAACTGGAATGGCCTCCAAGAAGCATAACAAGGCTTGTTTCTTTGGCAGGATATTCTTTATAACATTATTTTGCTTTAACACCAGCATAATTTTCAGTATCCTAAATCAAAAACTTTATATAGTAGTATAGTTTTTTGTATATTACATATACTTATGTATTTTATTTGCAGGGAAAACGAGGTGAAACTATATGGGCTGCTGGGAGCATAACAAGGACATTGTTGGAAAGTGCAACTGGTGCGGAAATCCTTTGTGTGTAAACTGCATAGCCAAAGAGGTTGGGAAGAAGGTATATTGCAGAAAATGTGCAAGTTCTCTTAGCCAGGTAAAGCCATTTGAGAAGCCAAAGCCTCTGGTGAGGGAGGTAGAAGAAAGCAAAATACCAGACAAGTTAGCAAGAAGCACGGTTTCAGGAGCTTATGGCTTGAACAGGGATTACTCATTTAAGAAGCCAGCAACACCTGAAACCATGAGAAGCAACGTGCCAATAAGTACGGTAAAAAGAATTGAATCTGATGCCTATGAATTGGATAAGGGCTATGTTTTAAGGAAGCCAATGCAGGTTAATAATCCAAAGCCAATTGAGCGACCGCTTTCAAGTAATGAATTTAATACCCCCAGAGAAGGCAGTGCCACAAAACACTCAGGTGGCTTTTTCGGAATGCACAGGGTATTTGACGAAAAGCAAGAAAGACCATTACTCAAACAGGAATCCCGGCAGCCAAATATTAGTTCTATGAACAAAGAAGACAATTCCACTTCAAGGCAGGCAGCGCAGAGCGCTTTAAGCTTCCTTGCAAATCAGGTGCAGAGGCAGGAACCCAGGCAGTCATCACAGCAATTGTCACAGAACCTTTCCAGCCAAGGGCAGGAATCATTGAAACCACTTAGTAGACCGGTTAGCGTTAACAATACCATAAGCCAGGTAAGTGATTCAAGCTCAAAGCAGGCAGCACAGAGCGCATTGAGCTTCTTAGCTGACCAAGCAAAGGAAACCGGAGCCAAGTTTAAGAAATAAATATTTCTTTTTAAGATTTTTTTGTTGTTATTAATTTTATTGATACTTATTGTATTTTTAATTCGTAAACTTCAATGGACTTCCTGCAAATTTTTCTAAAGCCCTGTTTTTGTTATTCTAACCCTTTCTAAAGCCAAACCGTAATTTTCATTGGACTTTCCGGAATCGGCACTGGACATGTAGGCGTGAGATATTTATAGTGGTTTGTGGTAAAAGATTGCAATGGCTAAGACAGAAAAACATCTAACGAAGAAATGGGAGATATCCTTGATTGAACTTAAGAATAGTATCGGCAAGAAGTATAAAGTAACACGAAGAATTCCTTATTTATCAATTGCGGAAACTAAGGTTTTCAGGTCAAAGAAAAAAGCCAAGAAACAGTTTGATGATTGGTTAAAGTAATTCGTTAACCTTAGATTTCAAAACATCAATAAGTTCAGGTTGGTTATAATGGTAAATATCTGGAATGTCCAAGCAAATGATGCGCTTTTTCATGTAGAGAGTGGGAAACCTCTCTGCAATTATCTTCCTTTGTTCATCTTCCATAACAACAACAACATCAGCCCAGGAAATCTCTTTTCCAGTAAGAGGTTTTTCAGTGTAGAGGCCAGCAGACTTTGTTTTAAATCTGTCCTTGAACAGCTCCTTTGCTGTTTTGCTTCTGTTTTGGTTTTGATTGCAGATGAACAAGACCTTC
>CAYGWL010000191.1:0-2193 GCA_964353575.1 uncultured Methanosarcinales archaeon
AAGAACGAGGCACGCTGGTTATGGAAAGCCTGCCTGAAAACGCGGGTGTTCCTGGAATAGTTTCAAAAAAAGGAACTTTAGAGGAGATAATCAATACTTGTAAAGATTCAAAAATCCCTTTATGACGTCCTTGAGCTCGTAAGTTGTCTCTTTTAGCTGTCCAATGGCTTCATTGGTGTATGCGCTGTAGATGAACTTGTCGAATATTGTTCTTAAGAAGAAGTAGAATGGTCGCTGTTCCCAGCGGTGCTCGTAGTCTGTTTCCAGGTAGGCATCAAATATGATTTTTATCTGCCCTTTGTTGAGCCTTAGCTTGTGCTTGTCCTTTTCCACCTCAACATCTGTGATGCCAAACATCTTTATCTCAACGCGCACTATGTGGTTTATGTAGTCAGTTATCTTCTTCCATGGCATGAGCTCAAGTCTTATGTATTTTCCCTCAGCTCTTATGTGTTCCTCATTCATGACCTCTCTTTTGTCAAAGCCTTTCTCTCTGAAGAAGTTGTCTATGAGCTGGTAGAGCTCTGTGATGCTGAACAATCCTTCGTAGTTAAGCTTTTCATGGTCAATTATTAGCCTCATTTCTGACATTTTTCACTCACCTTAATACGTGTGCCCCTTTGCTTCCAAATCAAGATAGTCTTTTACAACATCATGGAGCTGGTAAACCTCGTAGTACAAGGTGTCTGTGTATGCAAGGTCCAGCTCTTTTTTTATTATGTATTTATTATAAAAATTCTGCAATGCAAGAAGCATGGAACTTGTCCATCTGCGCTTGCCGGTTATGCTTGGGTAATCTGTTTCAACAATCCCCCAAAAATCTATTTGCAACCTTCCCTTCATAAGCTTTTGCTTGACGCCCTTTTTAACTGCCTCAACGTCAGAGCCGAAAAGGTGAAAATATACTCTGATAACATCCCTTATGTAGCCGGTCTTTTTCCTCTCACCTCTCCACTCAAGTTCCAGTTCTGGCGGCTTTGATTTGTAAAGAGTTTCGTGAAACTCGAACTGCTTGTCCTCGAACCATTTATACATTGTCTTGTAAAGCCCGTCAAGGTCAAAAGCCCCTCTGAACTTAACCCTTGCCTTCATGTGCGACATGTCAAGGTCTTTGTCCACCTTTGGCACGCTTGGCTCGTAGGGAACCTTTGCAAGTGCTGGTTTTTCTTCCTCTCCTTCTTTTTTTTTCTTTGCCGGCAGTATGAAATCAAGCAATCCCATGTTTGTATAAAAAAATAGGATTATTGGTATAAAAAGGTTTCGGAAATTCTCTGAATTCCAAGAAATGCTTTGCATTTCTGGAACCAGAAATTCATTTGGAATTTCTTTGTTTCCGAGACCCAGAAATTGCTTTGCAATTTCTTCTGTTTCGGAAAAGCCTTGCTTTTCCGAAGCCAAGAAATGCTTTGGCATTTCTTCTGTTTCGGAAATTTTTATCTTAATGAGTTTATTCCATAGAAGCAGAACATCTCTCGCACACAAACTGTCCGTCTATCTGCTTTATCTTTTCAGAGTACATTCCGCACAAGTCGCATGTTCCTTCAATGGCGTCTTCTCCGAATATTGCTTTCCTGTGCTCTTCCTTGAGCTCTATTTTCTCTGCAACCAGCTCAAAGAGCTGTGGCTGTATCTTTAGTATTGTGTTCTGTGTCAGCAAACCAACCAGTTTGCCCTTGTCAACAACAGGCAGCTGCCTTACTCCGAATTTTGCCATGAGTTTCAGGGCTTCGTAGATGTCGGCATTAGGACCTATGGTCTGCGCATCAGGAGTGACTATTTCCTTTACTTTCTTCTTATTTGCGTCCAAGCCCTTGGCGACCACTTTGTGGACTATGTCCTGCTCTGTTATGTAGCCGAGCAGCTTTTCATTTTCCCTTACCACTAATGAGCCAACATCCTGATTTTTCATAAGGACAGCAGCATCCTTTACTGTTGAGTCAGGAGAAATAGCTATGGGCTTTCTTGCCATCACATCGCAAACCCTGTAACCTGTTTTGATATCTACCACCCTTGGAACATGTTTGCAGATTTTTTCATACTTTATAAATATTTCTATAGTGTAATTTTGTCGACTTATTTGTAGTGGCTTTTTGTTATTTTTTGCTGTTTTTATTGTTATTATTAATATTGTTAATTATTTTATTTTTATTATTATATCCTTATTTATCATTATATTATTATTTATTATTATTA
>CAYGWL010000192.1:0-2081 GCA_964353575.1 uncultured Methanosarcinales archaeon
ATTTGATGCGAGTAACAAATGCAAGGTTTATTTTTAAAGCTTTCGCTCGAGCATGTCCTCAACTATCTTTTCAACCTGCTCCTGAGTAACAAAGTGAATGGGCTCCCAGAGCTCCAGGTATTTTTTCATAACAGCCACATCATCCTTTTTTGCCAGTCCCTGCATATTCCTCACAACAGCCCGTAGTGTTTCCTTCAACTCATTGATTTCCTTTTTCATTTCTGTGAAATCCGAGAGTATTGTCTTGAGCTCTGTAAGCGTGCTCTTGTGCCACTCAATCATATTCTTTTCATTAAACTCAACCTTTCTGTCAATATTTGTGTAACGCTCCTCAATGGTTCTTAACCTTCTGGAGACGTTTATGAGCTCGTCCTGCGCAGAAAACTCATCCGGTTTAGAAGGTTGCTTTGCCATTTTTGTAGGAAAATATATAAATGTGTGTTGTTTATGCTTATACCAAGAAAATAATAAGATATCATAATAAAGTTTTGTTAGCATAACTGAGTAGTGAAGGTAATTTTTATGGCTGAAAAAGAGGGATACAAGGTAGAGGTTGTGCATGAGGGAGAAGACACAATTCTAAGGATAGACTTTGAAAACGCCACTGTTTTCCCTTCCTTGGAGGACAGCCCTGCGTGCATGTCAGTTACCATAGAAAGCTTAATACAAAATCCTGGTGTTACCAAGATAGTTTTCTATCAGAAAAGGGATTATGAATATGGATATGACCAGACGCAGCTTCTGGTAGAGATAGCCAACATATACAACAAGCTCATAAAACAACAAGGGCTGAGCTACACATCAATGGGAGCAACAACATACAGGAGAGAAGTAGCTGCTTTTTATGACGAAATAAGGAACTTGGTTTACAACTACCTTAAAACAGACCCAGTAGCAACATATGTTGAGCTGAGACGCGTCTTAAGAAGGGAAAAGATGCGGCTTGAGAAGGCAGTAAGCGATGAAGAGGCAAAGGCAATAAAGCAATACACAATCCTGCTGGAGCACATAATAGGACTTCTGGAAAAGACCAAGCTAATAAGCCTTGTGAATCCCTACCTTGCAGGATACAAGCTGTGGGACAGGGAGATATACAGGAAGATATTCAGCCCGACCATAAAGCCTGACTTCATGTTCGCAAAGCTCATGGCAAGCTATCCCACAGAAGGCGAGGAAATAGACAGCTACTCAATCGGAAGCACAGAGGTAACAATCTTTAACCTTCCAAACATGATACAGCCATTATACCATGTTGTGCCGCCTGAATTCAAGATGGATGAGGAAAAATATGAGATTCTGGACACTGCAAGAAAGATAATATCCGAACACAAGCCAAAGAGGGAGGAGTTCGTTGACCCTGAAAGAATAAGGCAGGTATTCTTCAACATAGGGCATGACCTCATAGAGGAACTTGCAAACTACAGGAAGATAAGGCTAAGGGCAAAAGAGGTGGACGAGCTTACAAACATACTCGTAAGATACACCATAGGTTTTGGACTAATAGAGGTGCTTTTGCAGGATGATAAGATACAGGACATAACCATAAACAGCCCTCTAGGCCAGAGCCCAATGTTCATAGTGCACCAAGATTATGATGACTGCAGGACAAACATCTTTCCAACAATAACAGAAGGAGACTCATGGGCATCAAAGCTTAGGATGATATCAGGAAGGCCCCTGGATGAGGCAAATCCAATACTGGACACAGAACTAATAATACCAAAAGCCAGAGCAAGGGTTGCTGTTATAACCCAGCCACTCAACCCAACAGGACTGGCTTATGCATTTAGAAGACATAGGGACGAGCCATGGACCCTGCCCTTGTTCGTAAAGAACAAAATGATAAACCCATTATCAGCTGGCTTGCTAAGCTTCCTCATAGATGGCTCAAGAACAATGCTGGTTGCAGGAACAAGGTCAGCAGGAAAAACATCCCTGCTCGGAGCAATGATGACAGAGATAATGAGAAAATACAGGATGATAACAATAGAAGATACCTTAGAGCTGCCAGTTTCTGCTTTAAGGAAACTGGGATATAATATACAGCCTATGAAAGTACAATCAGCAATGACAAAGGGAAC
>CAYGWL010000193.1:0-8062 GCA_964353575.1 uncultured Methanosarcinales archaeon
CTCGTGTGTTATGAACTGCCTGGCTTGCCTCATTGACTTTGCCAGGTTTTTTTTGTAAATGACTGTCTGCAGTCTCCTGTTCATTACGTCCTTGAGTGTTATGCCCAGGACAGCGTTGATGTCAGAGTCTGGAGGTATGAGTCCAAGCTTTGTAGCTTTTAATAAGAGCTGTTCTTTTTCCTTTTCTGCCTGCTCTCCTTTTTCTGTGATTAGCCTTTTTGCCTGCTGGGAGAATGTTTTCAGTTTTGATTCCATCTTCCAGAGCTCTTTTTTGTTTTTCAGCCCGTATTCTTTTGTTATGGCTTTTTCTTCTTCTATTCTCTCTCCCTGCCATGGATGGCTTGGTGTTGAGTACGTTTTTCTGTGCTTTATAGGATCTCCCATTTACATCCTTCCCTTTTGCGTGCTCTTCTTCTTCACAACGCCAGGACCCCTGCCCTTGTTCCTTCTGAAGTTTGACCTTGTCCTCTGTCCCCTGACAGGAAGCCCTGATATGTGCCTTACTCCTCTGTATGACTTTATCTTTTTCATGTTTCTTATGTCTGTTTCTTTTGAGAAGTCAAGGTCAGAGCTCAGCACGTGCTTGTTTTGTCCTGTTTCAATATCCTTTCTTCTGTTGAGCACCCATTCCGGCACATGTTCAGCAGCAGTTTTTATTGTATCATTGATTCTTGCTATTTCCTCGTCGCTGAGGTTGCCTGTTTTCTTGTAAGGGTCTATGTTTGCTAATTTGCAGGTTATGTTTGCAAAGCCGAAACCAATTCCTTTTATCTTCCTTAATGAGTCTATTATGTGCTTGTTTCCATCAAGGTCTGTGTTTAAGACCCTCACTATGTACCTGAATGCTTTTGCTTCTTCCATTTTTTGACTAGCCAGAGAATTCGCTTATTTAACCCTATAAGCGCTCATCACTGAACTCGGGCTATTACAAGATTGGGAAACTCGGTCCCTTTATAAATCTTGCTTTTTTCAGGAGTTCTTTCTACTTCCTAAAAGCGTATTCTGTGAGGCATTTTGTAACTTTTTCATACAGTTCCTGTTGTTCTTCTCTTAGTGGCTCGATGTCAGTCTCCATGTCCAGCAAGAAACCTAACTCCAAGTTTTTTTGGATGGTTTGCGTCAAAAAATCAATTGCCTCTTCCTCGCCTTTTGGTATCAGCCCTAATATTTTTTCCAGTTCTTTTTTCCCGTCTTGTTCACTTCTCCTTTCTCCTAAAACTAATTGCAAGTAATTCTTGTCACCTAAGCATTCCTGAGCCATGCTGCAGTGTGAGGCGCAGCCGTGATACTTCTTAAGGATTTCCAAATCTGGCTGAACATATTCTCCGCAGGCAGAGCAGGTTCTTTTCCTGTCATCACGCCAGAATTCAACCATATTTTCGCAGCAGGGGCATTCAATCTCATACACTAGTGTTAGAGGATTTCCGAACCCCAAATCCTGACCAGGGCACTTATTCATTTTTGTGGAGAAGTTTCGTCTATATGGTTCCTTACAATTTCAACAAATTCCTGTGCGCTACTGTAGAACTCTTCAACCTTGTCTATGTCAACGTTTACCAGCCCTGCATCTGTCAGGGCGGTCATTGTAACATGTCTCCTGTATTCGCTGCTTTTCTTGTATTCTGCCCGTATTATCTTCCTCAAGGTGAGGTAGAAATCTATATGTTTTATTATCTCCTCTTCCTTGTAGAGCTTCTTTGCAAGCGCGCACCTAAGGGCAATGTTTTTGGGGTAGTCCTCTATCTTTTTCTTGTGTTTTGCCAGTTCAAGGAGGGCAATCACTCCGAAATCAAAGCTGTTGAGTATCCTGTTTATTACGCTTCTTATAACATCCACTGTTCTGATGTATTTCAGGCTGACGTATATCAGGTGGTCTGCCCTTGTCAGTTCCCGCATTGCATCATTTAAAGATTCTCTCATTCTCTTTTGTTATGGTTTCCATGTCCTCAACAAATCTCTTTGTCTTGGATATGTATTCCTTTATTTTTTCAATATTTATGACCTTTATCCTGTAGTCGTCTGAGCATATTATAAAGGCATCCCTTCTTGTGAATTCAATGGGGCTTTTTTTGTGCTGTATTATTATCTCCTTGACCTCTTCCATGAGCGCTAGGTAATCCTTGCTTAGGTTGTGCATCCTTATGCTTTTTTCCTTAAATAATCCGTACTTTGATTCATAGGTGTCCTGGAATGGAGGAATCTTTTTGAAAAGCCGGTCGTGGTGCAGGATTGCAGCCATGGAATTTGTTAATGCAAGGAAAAGGTTTTCTGTTACTGCCAGCAGAATCCTGCTGTCCTTAACCAAAGGATAGGTCATGAAAGCCATATAGTCCGCTGTTTGAAGGTTTTTCCTGGCTTTGTCTCTTGCTATTTGGAACTGTTCCATCCCCAGGAAGAGGTTATGTGATGCAACTTTTTAAATCTTGTGCGAAAACTCATTAAATCATGATTTCAGGCTTAGTATGGCTTCTGCAAGGTCACCACCTGTTTTTTCCAGTGCATTTCTTGCTTTCTCCTTGGAAACACCTGCTTTTTCCATGACAGTTTCTATGTCCTCTTCGCTTATTGAGCTTTTTTCTCTCACCTCTCCGCTTATTTGGAAGCTTTCCTGCCCCATCATCTCAACTTTGACAACACTTGGATTAGAAATAACAATATCCTTGTCTTTGGTTTTTATTATAACTTCTTCTGCTTCTATTTCATCCTGCTTCACACCCATGCGCTTCATTGCCTTCTTTAGGTCGCTCTGCCGCATTCCAGGAATCATTTTAGCCGAATATTCCGCTTAGATGTAGGACTATCTCCAGAATTACCACAACAATTGCAAGTATTATAACATGTCCGGGATCAAACTCTATCTTGCTCTTGTATTCATCAAAATACCTTACCAAACCACCCATTGAGGCGGGCATTGTTATCTTGTCTTGCGCCATATTGCAGAATAGAAATAGTTGGTAGTTTAAAAAGTTTTCTAAAACGACGGAGGTTCATTACCAAACATTCTCCCGCCCTGTTGTTCTGCCTCTAAATACCTCTCAAGAGTTTCTTCTACTTCTTTAACAGCATCCTCGACACTAACTTTTCCCAAGTCCTTAATGGTTGCATCAAATACCATCCAAGAAGAAACTATTGGTTTAACACTTAATTTTTGTGTTCTCTTGTAAGCATAGCTGTCATTAAGCATACTGTGGGCTAGTGTTGCTACAGGGTCAAATCCAGTTCTTAATGAAATTTCTGCATCGCGAAGAACAATTCTGACATCTCCTCCTGCAGGAGCCTTTTCCAGAGTCATTTTTTCCACATCATCTAAAGTAAATTCCCTTCGCTCCAGACCGTCAAAGCGGTAAGGAACCGCGTCATTTAAGATTCTTGTGTAAACTACGTTTGGAACAGTGTCCTCAAGGTTTTTTTTATTGTAATTGTAGGCGCGAAAAGTTAAATGTGGCGGCGAGAAGAATCTTGGGAAGCTTCCAGACCTTGTAAGATCTACTGATGCTCCTTGGAAAGGCAGCTCAAGCCGTTCCATGCAGTGCTTGAATAATCCGTCCAGAGGAGTCATTATGTAGCCAGGACTCAGTTCCTCCAAACTGGAAAAAGATATGCATAAAGGAATCTCTTGGTCTCCAGGCACTGGAGATTTTGTTGTTACATAAACTTGACATGCCTTCGCATAGGTAACTTCCATTTTCTCACCCCAGGAAAAGGTAATGCTGCTGAGTATTTATGCTTTGTTGTTATTCTAAAGATATTTGCTTAAAAATAGGTTGTAGGGCAAGAATAAGCCGGCTTATGTCAAACTTCCCGCTTTGAAGCAGGAGCAGTTTGTCTTAACATTTGACTAAGCCTCGTAATGAGTTGCACCAGCCAGGGCTCACCGTTTAACCGTTTCTTTCAGAGACGTCTATGGGTTAGCTCTCAATTGTCGCCAATTGATTCGCTCATTTCATTCCATTCTGAAAGCCGTGCCGTTTCTTAGTGGTTGCCTTCCTTTTCAGGAACTCCTGAGAGTGGCTTTCTTTGTGGTGGCCGGACTTTCCTCCCTGCAATGCAGGGATGGTTAAGTTCTCACCCTACAGAAAAGAGGAGTTTTCAGGGGTTTAAAAAGCTTTCTATGTTATGTGATATCATTTAAAAAATCTCAAAATCCTGCGGTTGGACTTTGTCCAACTTCATTTTCCCTCCCCATTCAGAGTTAAGGGGAGGGAAAATGAACCCAGATGAGCTGGGCGCAGAACTAATCCGTAAACACTCCGCTTGCTTTATCAAAACCTTTATAAAAAAACTTTGCTTATTCATTGTTATGAAGCTTCCTACAGGTTCAAATGTTTTTGATGAATTATTAGAGGGAGGTTATGAGTCAGATATAATTACAAGCATTTACGGTCCTGCTGGCTCTGGCAAGACAACTGCCTGCCTGCTCTTCTGCATTCCTGTTTCCAAGAAGAAGAAGGTTATTTTTGTTGACACTGAAGGCGGCTTCTCTGTTGAGAGGCTGAAGCAGTTAACACAGAATCATGAAAATGTTTTGAAGAACATAATCTTTCTTAACCCAACAAACTTTGAAGAGCAGAGAAAGGATTTTGAGAAGCTTAAGGACATAGTGAATGATAAGATTGGTTTGATAGTTGTTGATACAATATCAAACCTTTACAGGGCAGAGTTCAACAAGAATGATGTTAAAGAGCTTAACAGGGACCTTGGCAGGCAGATTTCGCACTTGGTTGAGATTGCAAGGAAAAAGAACATTCCTATTTTGCTGACAAACCAGGTTTATGCTGATTTTGACAACAAGGACAGCATAAAGATTGTTGGAGGAGATTTGCTGAAGTATACGAGCAAGTGCTTGATAGAGCTCAAGATTAGCCAAAAGAACAAGAGGGTTGCTATCCTGAGGAAGCACCGCCACATTCCTGAAAAGAGTGTGTTTTTTGAGGTTCAGGAAAAGGGTTTTTTTCCGGCAAAAGAGGACAAGGGCTTTAAGCTTTTTTGAGGTGAAAAATGGAGGTTAAGGATTTTCAAAGGATTTGTGTTAAGCTTGTTGATGAACTGGATGCAAAATACAAGGTTAAAAGGGACCCGCAGCTGAACATGGTCCAGTTGATGGAAGAAATCGGAGAGATATCTAAAGACATTAATCTAAAGAGGCTTAGGAACAGAGACCCAGACATAGAGAACTTAAAAGGCGAAATAGCAGACGCAATGTTGTTATTGTCCAAAATGGCAGACATGTATGATATTGACTTGGAAGAATCTGTTAAAAATAAAATCGAAGAATTAAAGAAAAGAAACAAGATTGATTAAAAAATAAATTTATTCTTCTGCGAAGTCTTCTATAGTTGCCTTGAAGTCAGATTCCTTTTTTATTAAGCCGCGGTTCTTTGAATATTCCTTTGCGATTATCCAGTATATGAGGCCAAGGCTTTTCTTTCCCTTGTTGTTGCATGGCATGACAAGATCAAGGTTGTTGGCTTGGTTATTGGTGTCGCAGAATGCTATTATGGGAACACCCATCTTAAGTGCGTCATTTATTGCGTTTCGGTCAGGCCAGGCGTCTGTTGCTACAATGAGCTTTATCTCCATGAACCCTTTCAGGTTAGGGTTTGTCAATATGCCTGGAGGATATCTTCCTGCTATTGCCTTTATTCCTGTGTATGTTTCCAGCGCCCTTATTGGCTTCCAGCCGTTCTCACGCCTGCTTACAACAAGTATTTCCTCAGGCGCATACATGGACATGAGATTGATAACCAGTCTCAGCCTTTCGTCTATTTTCTGAAGATTGAGCACAGAAAGTCCATCAGACCTTGTCTTGTAGATGAATGGCTCCATGTACTTTGTCCTGAACTTTGTGCCTATGTGTATTCCTGCCTTCAGGTATTCGTCTGTTGCTATCAAAAAGCTTTCTTTCTCAGCCATTATGATCCTCCTGTATCTTCAATCTTTGAGCAATTCCAGAAATCCAGAACTGCCTTATTATCGCCCAGCAGTGCTGCGCACAAGTTCGTGCGCATGGGCAATGCCTTTGAGGAGTTAGGATTTGTTTATAAAGCTTGCGTTTTAAAAGTCTCAAGGTCCTCATATATGGGTCCTTGTTTTGTGAGCGTTGATTTCTTGAGTTTAAACTCGCTCACTTCAAATTCTTTTTTCTCAATTTTTATTTTTTTAATGTTATCAATGAACTTTTCCTTATTCTCAACAAACTTAACCCTTGCCAGTGTTACGTGTGCTGAGAATCTTTTTTCCCTTGGGAACATCTTCTGAAGTTTGTCGTCAATGTCTTTTTGAATTTTTTTTATATCCCCGTCTTCCAGTCCAATCCAAACAACCCTTACATAGCTTTCATTAGGAAAAACCCCAACGTCAGTTAGTCTTGTCTTAAAGTTTTCAAATTTTATTTCCCTTAACAAGGATTTTATCTCCTCTATCTTATCTTCCGGAACTTCTCCCAGGAACTTGAGTGTTAAATGAAAATCTTTAACAAAGCTTAGCTTAGCATTTCCAAGCTGTTTCTGTAATCCTTTCACGTACTGCTTTACTTCTTCTGGCAGCTCTATTGCTATGAAAGTTCTCATGTTTCCCCTTGTTGCAGCTTTTATTATTTATAATTATCGCGTCAAGAGGTACTATTCCAAGTGTCTCAAAGCCCTGCGGTTGGACATTGTCCAACTTCATTTTCCCTCCCCTTAACTCTGTATGGGGAGGAGAAATGCCATAAAAATTCACTATGTGAATTTTTAGGGTGCCAGAAATTCCTAATGAATTTCTGTGCAAACCCAGCTAAGCTGGGCGCAGGGCAAGGGATTTGAATAGTGCTACATCAACAGCAGAAATAACAAAAATAAATCAAGAAAAATAAGGAATTGAATTTAAATATCCTTCACTCCGCTCTCGTCTATGTAGAACGCAACCTCTCTTTCAGGCAGGTTCGGGCTGTCAACAAGCTTTGCTACCCTGCTTCCCTTCTTTCCCCTTCTTAGGTATATCCTGAATGTGCATGCATGAGCTACTATATGTCCTCCTATTGCCTCTGTTGGGTCTCCGAAGAATACATCCGGCCTTGCCATTACCTGGTTTGTTACATAGATGCACAGGTTGTGCTTGTTTGCAAGCATCATTAATGAGTGCAAATGCTTGTTTAGCTTCTGCTGCCTCTCTGCAAGTGTTCCTCTTCCTATGAATTCTGCCCTGAAATGAGCAGTCAGTGAGTCAACAACAACAAGCTTTACCGGCAGCTTTTCCTTGTTTATCAAATCATCAACCTTTTCTGCCAGCAGCATCTGGTGATCTGAGTTATATGCTCTTGCCACTCTAATGTTTTTCAGGACAGTATCAGGGTCAAGCCCTGCTGCACTTGCTATTTGCTTTATTCTTTCTGGCCTGAAGGTGTTTTCAGTGTCTATGTAAACTGCTATTGCATCACCCTTCTTTTGGCAGTTTACTGTGAGTGCATGTCCTATCTGTGTTTTTCCTGAGCCATAAGCTCCGAAGCATTCCACTATGGCACCTGTTTCAAATCCGCCTCCAAGCAAGCCGTCAAGTGCAGGGCTTCCTGAGCTCAGCTTTAGGACTAGTTCTCTTTTCTTTAGGATTTCTTCTCCTGTTTCAAAGCCCATTTCAAGCTGGTCCCTGCAGAAGTTTATCATCTTTCTTGCTGCCGCTTCTGTTACCCCTGCTACTTCCACCATCTCTCCTGGTGTTGCCACTGCTATGCTTAACAAGTTGTCATAGCCTGCTTCCATGAGTTTTTCAGCTGTTGCTGCCCCAACACCAGGTATGTCATTGATTGTGATCTTTTTATCTTTCTTTGGTTCTTTTCTTGGTTTCTTGTCTTCTTCTTCAAGTTCTTCCACTCTATCCTCTTCCTTTTTTGATTCTTCTTTTTTTGGCATAATTATCCCCCCTCTAAAGGGTATGTTATGATAATAATAAAAATCTTTTCTTTTCTTTCCTCTGTGTTTTCTTTTTTATGCTTTTTTTCTTCTTTTCTAATCCAAAGCAACGTCTTCAACCGCTATTCCAGGTTGTTCCTTGAGCATCAAATACTTGAATGCCTGGTTGAGCACAA